>CAZKAN010000028.1:0-3743 GCA_964550925.1 uncultured archaeon
ACGCGGTGAGAAATAATCCCAACGCGGTCGTCCAGTGTGCCCCTCCCAACAAGGCACCGGAGGCCGCGAGGATACCGTGTCCTACAAACCAGAATGCAAAAAAGTGCAGAGATGATTCGACTCCTCCCTGCCAAAATAACCAAACGAATACGAGAACAAAAACAATCGGGATTCCCCACTCTATCATGCGATTATTTTTTTTCATTGGAATCGCATTCAATTCATTCAAGGGGAGTATTTCGTCTTTTTTTCCCGCGAGGTGTTTTTCCACGTGGGAGAGTATCCCTTTCACGTGTCCTGCTCCCACTACTCCTACTATTTTTTTTCCCGGCGTTTGAATGAGAGCGTGCGCAATGTACGCATCCCTCTCGTCCACGAGCGTGCGTTTAAGTTTAGGGTATTCTTTCGACAAGTCTTCCATGAGTTTTGTCACGATGTCGCTTTCTTTCATTTCTTCAATCTTTTTTTCGTCTAATTTTTGTTCCGCGTCGCCGAATAATCCCGTCACTAAACTTCCGCCGAGTTTGAGTTTCTCCCAAATACTTACGTTCGCAAGGGCGCGTTTCATGGTGATTTGGAGGCTGCGATCCATGAGCAATAGTGGCGTTTTAGTCTGTTGCGCATACTCCACAGCGACTTTCATTTCGTCTCCGGGTTTTACTCCCACGTTTTCTCCGAGTCTTTTTTGCATGTTGGAGAGGAACAAATTCAATAACACTAATCCGCTTTGTCCCGATTCGATGAGTTTCAACACGTTCGTGTTTTCCCATTTTTCTCCATTCACGAGTTTTTGCAATCGTATTTCGTCCAATTCCACTCCCACCACATCCGGTTTTTCTTCTCGGATGGTTTTTTCCACGAGTTCTACGCTTGCTTTAGAAATGTGGGCCGTTCCCACGAGTATGATTTCTTTCTCTCCTAGTTTAACGCGGAAAAGGCTCATCCACGTATGAGTGTACAAGCGTCTTAAAAATGGATTTTCATTCAGTATACGTATGGTTGCTCAACCCTTGTCCCCAGAACTTCTTTCCGTGTTGGTTTGTCCTCATGACCATGGGAAGCTTCATTATTCGCACGAGAAAAATACCCTTGCGTGTGAGAAATGCTCGCGTGTTTTTCCGATTGAGAATGGCGTGCCTAACATGTTGAAATAATTCGTCACAGTCTTTCGTTTACATTATTTCCAAGCAAAAATGCGGTGAGTCGTTTACGTAGTTTGGCCGGCGTCACGTCTTTTCCAACTTGCACCACGACTGTTACCGTATTTTTTGCTAAATCAGGGTAGTATTCGAAGTGAACATATCCGGGGTCGTGCATTTGTCGCGTTAACCTGCGGACGGTGGGATTGTTGTATAATATACTGACTAATTCGGGTCTTCCCCTCATTATTTTTTCTCGTTCGCGTGGAATGAGGTTGGCGATGGGGGTGTTGTATTTAGTCACTGGCTGTGATTCAGCCGGTCCGGCTTTCCAAATCCATTGATGATTCATATTGGCTCTGAAATTATCCCATTGTTTGGCGGTGAGAATTTTTTGCTCGAGTTGTTTAGCGACTTCTTTGCGCAATGACTCAAAAGGTACTTGGAATGCTTTGGGATTTCCCCATTCTCTCATGACGGGCCTGCGCTGTTGTTTTCGTTCCACGAGTGCGCGAATTCGTTTCATTCGCCGCACGTTGCGCTTGGACAATGGTGGGATGGCCATTCCGCGTATGTGTTTCTTCTCTAATTTAAACGTTCCAATAATCCAAAGTCGTACACGTTATCTTCGACTAGCCACGCCCTGAAATGGTTGAGGTTTTTTTGGAGGAATGGAGAGAGTGCTCCTTCGCGAGGGTCGCTTCCCGGGGCAGCAAAATTGAATGATGGTAGAACGATGATGCGTTTGTTTTCATAGTTTCCTACGAGAAAACACTTGTATTTTTGCCGTGTGGCACCGTCTTTCAATTCTATTGCGGGGTGGTCGTGTCCAATAATGATAGTGCTTGCGTTTTCGTATTTTTCATCGTTTGGGAGTTCGTGTCCGTGGCATACGTATGTGTTTGTTTTCTCTAATAATACGCCATTTTTTTCGAGTTTTACTTTGGCAAATCGTGCAATGGGTTCAATGGCAATGTCATGGTTTCCTTTGATGATCACAATTTTTTCCGCGTGCTCGCTCAAGTATTCGAGTAAGTTAATCACTTCCCTCCATTCTTGGTTGGATGCATTGCCAAACCCGTGTTTGATGTCCCCATTCAGGAAAACGGTTTTGACCTTGTTGTGCGTCTCAAATATTTTTTGCAAGTGCTGCTTGACTTCGCGATAGTTGAAGCGCGGGAGAAATATTCCTTGGTTGTTGTATTGTTCTTCCATTCCTAATTGTAAATCTCCCAAAATGAGACAGTCATCCGTGGGAACGTACACGGCTAAGTCAATCGCGTGGAATCCCGGGGCAATTTCAACCGGTAATAGTTTTTGCTTTTCAGGGAAGAGGGTTTCTTTTTCGTGTTTGAGGATGGATTCTTTTTTCATGGTTGAGCGTCCGTTTCATTCACGTGTTGCATCACTTTTTCGTGCATGCGCTTGATAAAACTGAGCCTGTCTTCGAGTTTAACTAAATCGTAGTGTCCTTGCGCAATGAGGTTGAATGAGAACGGGGAAAACGTGTCCAAATGTTTGACGTGGACTTTAATCATTCCTTGTTCAATCGCCGTAATGATTTCTTTCGCGTGGGGCATGTCCATTAAGTCTTCCAACACCTCGCGTCGTGCCTCTCTCAAGATGGGAAAGTTTTCATCAATCCGTTGCACGGCAGAAAGGAGTAAACGAGAAGACATTTGTTGTCGTCCCACACTTTTAACGCGGCCCATGTACGTGCGTAAAATCATGAATGCTCTAGTTGCACAATGTCTAAACCTTCGTCGGAGTACTTCCGAACTGCGCAACGCCACTTCGAGTATTTTTTCAAACTCCCACGAATGAACGAGTGAAACGAGTTTCTCGGGAGATGCTTTTCCTCCGAATCGCAGCACAAAACCATTGTCTCCTAATAGGATGTCCACATCCTGGTGAATCATTCGCCCTAAGGCATAGGCGTACGCTCGCGAGAGGGCATCATTGACGCGTCGGCCAAACAGCGTGTGGAAAACAAAGTTAGTCAATCCTTCTTCTTTGACTATTTCGAGGAAAATATTTCCATGGTGGGGGATTTCCGCAAACGTATACTGTTGGTAAAAATACTCGTATATGGCATTGGCCGCGTTTTTGTCCACGTACAAGTAAGAGTCAATGAATGCGATGATTTCTTTCTTGCTTTTTTTCGCATGAAACTTTTCTTGCATGAGTTTTCGAAAGCGTTGGATTTCCAGTGCTAAATCATACGATAGGGGGAGCATTTCCGATACCCAGCTTGGGATGGTGGGCACTCCTCCCGATGCTTTGGCTTGCACCGTCATTCCTCTCGCGAATTGAAACTCGAGGGTATTTCCCCCCAGTGTAAAACGGTCTCCTTTGCGTAAGCGGTCCATGAATGCTTCATCGAACGTTCCAATGGTGTGTTCGCCAATTTTGACTTTGACCTTGGCCTCATCGGGAATCGTTCCCACATTCGTCATGTACAGCATGCGGGCCATTTTTCCGCGTTTTCCCATGAGTCCAGTTTTTTCATCAATCCATACTTTCGCGTACACGTGCCTTACCTCAAGTCCGGCGTACACGCCGCTCAAGTAATCGAGTACTTGTTGGTAGTCTGTTCGTGAGAGT
>CAZKAN010000028.1:3753-8168 GCA_964550925.1 uncultured archaeon
TGTTTCATACGGGTATGCGTGCGTGATTTCCGTGTACACGTCTTCTATACTGCGCGGGTCGTTCACGACCATTCCAATAATATGTTGCGCCAACACATCGAGTGCATTTTTGGGCACGTGTACGCGGTCAATGTTTTTTTCAATGGCGTTTTTCAATAACACTCCACACTCCACCAGGTCATCGCGATCCAGCACGACGATGCGTCCTTTGACTACATCATGGAGTTTGTGTCCCGCTCTTCCAATGCGTTGCAACGCTCGAGCGACTCCTTTGGGGCTTCCGAGCAATATGACTAAGTCAATGTACCCTATGTCAATTCCCAATTCTAATGAAGTAGAACTCACGCAGACTTTGTATTTTCCCGTTTTGAGGTTATCCTCTACTTGTAACCGGTGTTCGCGTGATAATGATGAGTGGTGGGCACCAATGAATCCTTCATACTTGCTCGGGTATTTTTCTTTCAAGTGATGTACCACGCGCTCCGTGGCTGCTCTGGTATTCGTGAAAATAAGTGTTGAACGATGGTTGCCGATTAAATCGTCTAATAATTGATACACTGCCTCGTCCATTTTTTTTTGCGTGGTGTTAATCAAATCAGGTAATGGAGAGAGTACTTTCATGTCCATTTGTTTGATGTGTGACACGTCCACGACTTTGCACGGTCGTGAACTTCCTTTGCTTTCGCTTCCTACTAGATAGTTGGCAATTTCATCAAGGGGTGCGACCGTCGCTGAGAGGCCGATGCGTGTAATGGCTGGGGAAAGTCGTTGAAGTGATTCCATGGAGAGTGCGAGCATGGTTCCTCGTTTTCCATTCGCAATCGCGTGGATTTCATCCACAATAATCCATCGCGTTTCTTTCATCGCGAGTGAAAATTTTGGTGCGGTGAGCATGATGGCTAATGTTTCAGGGGTTGTAATCAAAATGTGGGGCGGTCGTTTCAGCATGGCCGCGCGTTCATTTTGGGGAGTGTCTCCCGTTCTCACTCCAATGCGAATGGGGTATTCTTTTCCTAATTTGGCAGCGGCCTTTTGTACTTCTTCTAATGGTGCTTTCAAGTTTTTTTCAATATCATTGGAGAGTGCGCGCAGGGGTGAAACGTACACTGCGTACACTTTGTCTTCCAATTGTTGCGCATCAGAGAGGTGCATGAGTTCACTCAACACGGCTGCAAATGCGGAGAGTGTTTTTCCTGTTCCTGTGGGGGCGGAGATGAGGATATTGTCACGTCGGTGCACGGAAACAATGGAATAGAGCTGTGGCTCTGTGAACCCTTTGAAGTGGTGTTGGAAATACCCTCCTAACAAGGGGTGTAAGGATGCGTACACTTCCTTTTCCGGGAACTTTTGTGTGAGTCGCGTAATCATACTTTTTCACTAAAACAAGCATTATCGGGTGTGCGATAAGCCAGTATAGAAGGAGGTGGAAATAGAATTAAAATGCCATGCGGGGTGCGTCGCCATTATTCTATGATTATTCCCGCTTCTCGTAATCGTTTGCGGGCGAGCGTGTTGATTTCCCTCGTTGAGAGCCGGGGTTCCGTTTCGCGCAAATATATTTCTTCATATTTCAAAATAGTAGCTGGTTTTTCTCCAATGTCTTCAAACGCTCGGTAGACTTTTGCACCCCACCTCACGCGGAGAACAAACCACTCATTTCCAATAATTCCAATCCTGCTTTTTACCGCACGCAAGTAGGGTCTTTTTTCACGCAGCATGATTATTTCGTGTATCATTTGGCGATAATTTTGTGGAAGTTCTATTTTGGTGCGTCGTTGTCGTGGAATAATTCTTCTGCGCGCGGGGGAAGGCATGTATTCCGCACTTAATCGTGAAATAAAAAGTTTGTGCAACAGGTTGTGTAAATATATAGTTGTTTTTCATTTCTTCAGCATGGAAATTCTATCCTATCGTGAATCGCGTATTTTTTCAAAGCAGGCGACCGACCGTATTTTGCAGTCCATCGCTCGAGCGGATGGTCCGGTTGTTCTTCCGGTGGATATTGAATCCATTGCCAATTGCCGCCGCGCCGCGCGAGACCCTGCGGTGGTTGCTGCGATTGCAAAAAACCCGTTTGGTTTGGATGTAATCTCTCTGGCCATTTATTCAATGGCACACGGTAAGCAAATTGTTCCCATGTTTAATTCCGCGTGGAAAAAATTAGGCAAGCAGCACCATGAAGCCTACGCTGCATTCGCATCATCAACAAGCCGCTCGAACGATTTGGTTCGAGCGCGCGTGCAGTATGCTCATCGTGAATATTCCATTGAAGCAGCGCGTCTCAAAAATTTTTATGAGCGTTTTAGAAAAATTTCCCCCGCTTTAATTGTAGCGGAAGATAATTATGCTATTATTTTTGGCAAACTTTTCCGGACTCGCGTGCAGAGACTAAGCCGACATTCGCGGAGTGGTTTGTTAGCCGTCCGTAAAGTTTGGCCGCATGTGGTGGAAGCGTTTAGAGATAATCCTATTGCCATTGAATCACGTCGGCACGCGAGAAGAGTAAAGCGTTTGCGAAAAGGAAAATGAGTGCAAAACCGGGTGCGGGAAATTGCTTTCCCGCGACCCAATTTGCTGAGGAGATGTTTTGGAGGAAGAATCAGGTCATTTTTTACTCAAACTTTTGGATAAAAAGTTTGGGTGGTTGGTAGTTTCGGAGTGTTCCTTTTGGACAAGGTGAGCCTATCCCAACAACGTTGAGAGTTCGTACTCCGATCTTTTCAACCACCTCGTGCCATGTTGAGAGTAAAACTCGTATATAATCCTGCCAAAACCATATTTCCGTTGTTTTGTATCATGTATGCATGTTTACTGTTTTTTTCGTTTCATTTTGTTTTATTACCCTTGTTGAACGTGTTTTTCTGATGGAGTAATGTTGCTTTCGTGTGGTGAGGCTACACGTTTATAGGGGGCTGAAACCCTAGTTGAACGTATGAAAAATGGTCTCTCGTTGAAAGAGAAGCAAGTCTTAGTCGAGTTGGGGAAGAATGCTCGGTTGTCGGATAGGGAATTGGCGTCTCGCCTCAAAACGTCTCAACCTACCGTGACACGTATTCGTACTAAACTCATGGACAATGGTTTCGTGGACCGTTTCATGATTCTTCCTCGCTTGGATAAATTGGGTTTGCGCTTCCACGCGTTTACTTTCATTCGCACGACTAGTCTTTCGTCGAGCAAAAAGATTTCCGCGTGGGCAGCTGAACAATCATGCGTCGTGTTTGCCTCGGAAGGAGATGGGTTGCACAACCATTCCGTTGTGTTAGAGTCCGTGCACGAGGACTATAACGAGTATGCACAAATGACTCGTTCCCTGAAAGAAAAATTCGCGGGGCAGTGGAGTGATGTCACTCCTTTTTTCACGGACATTGCTTCCATTTCTAAGTTTTATCACTGGCACGCGCTGATTGAGGATCGGGCGAGTAAAATTAAGACGGAAGATATTGAGAAGCGCGTGAGCAATCGCGAACGTTTACGCGCGGCGTTGGAAAAGATTCCTAATCCATTAGAACGGATTCCTAATCCTTTGCGTGGGCGTGAAATGAAGGATGAGAAAGAGGGAAAGTCTGTTTTGAGTGAAAAAGAATTGCCGGAAGAAAAATAAGTAGTTATTTTAGTTGCAACATTACAACATGTCCGGTTCTTCCATGGGTTTGAACAGGTTGCGCGTCCCAAAACAATTGGGATAATCGGGGCAGCTCCAGAAAGAGTTTTTCTTTCCTGTTTTGAGAATCATTTTCGTGTCACAATTAGGGCACGGGGGTGATTCGGTGGGGACTTCCATGTGTGTTTCGCACGAGGCTAATTTGAGCGTGTTAATCGTGGTGGCTTTTTTTCCGCAGACCGAACAAAGAGATGCTGTTTTTACCATGGTGTGAGAAGCCGTTCGCATATCACTATTTCTCGTGAAAAGGTGTTTTAAAGGGGTCGTTTTGTTTGGGACACGTTCGTCAGCGGGGGTGTTTTGCTCTTCCTTTATATGGTTCTCGCCCATTCAGAAGTATAGTTGTTTGAGTGAGTGGAATTTCATGTCTCGTCCTTCAAAAGTGGAAAGTGATTCTCCTTTTTCTCCGGATATTCCGCGCGATTCCCTGAAGCACGTTCCCAAGAAGGTTGTTTTTTTTCCATTGGAAAACATTTTGATTCCCGGCCCCTTCGTGGAGAAAGTAGACGTGTCCAAAACCGTGGATTTTTTGCACGCATTTAGTGTGTTTGCCAAGAAAAATAATGTTTCTATTTACCTTTTGTCCGCTTACCCTGAATCCGTTGCTGCGGAGAAGGTTTCCGAGTTCAAACTCGGTCGTTTTTTTCCCAAGGAAAACGTGTACGCGGTTAATGATGCCTACTTGAGTCAAATGCAACCCATTGATCGGTCGCGCTATGATGCTAAGCTCAAAACGAACCCCGCGTGCACGGAT
>CAZKAN010000029.1:0-1368 GCA_964550925.1 uncultured archaeon
TCCCTCTCCCAAAACGGGAGTCATTTTGAAATTGTATGGAAAACCGGGCGAAGTTATCAAAGTGGGAAGCGTGTTAGCCACGATTGGGGATGCGGGTGAAACGATGGGTGCGAGTAAAGCAACTGCTTCCGTCGCAACTGTTTCCACACCCACTAAATCATCCACCCCCGCCCCTGCGTCCGCGAATGCTTCCGCTTCTGGAGGCATTTTAGCCACTCCCTCCACGCGTCAATTAGCACGCACGTTAAACGTGGACTTGTCCCGCGTGAAAGGTACGGGCCCCGGCGGACGAATCACGGATGAGGATGTGAAAAACGCCTCCGCAGTTAGCAACATAACAAAATCCAAGTCTCCTCCATCATTCATTCCCCAACCCGCGCCTTCTTCATCGTATCGTGAACCCTGGGAGAGTGCCCCTCCTGCTAGTGCATCCTCCCTTCCGCACGTGCACCCCGATGATACAGTGGAAACGAGCCAAGGCACGCACGTGGTTTCCCCACTCGCTCACGTCGAGAGTACCAAACCTGCGTGGAAAAGCGAGGGAAGCGAGGAACGCATTCCATTGAAAGGCTTGCGCAAAACCATTTCCGATCGCATGGTCAAATCCATGTTCACGGCCGTGCAAGTCACTCACATGGATGAAGTTGATGTTACATCATTAGTAGAATTGCGTGAAAAAGAAAAATTGAAAATGGAAAAGAAGGGCGTCAAACTCACTTTCTTACCTTTTATTGCTAAAGCCTGCGTCGCCGCGCTGCACAACCACCCGTATTTGAACGCGTCCATTGATGATGCCACGCAAGAAGTGGTGGTGAAAAAATATTTCCATGTGGGAATGGCTGTGGACACGGAAGACGGGTTAATCGTTCCTGTCGTGCGTAACGTGGACCAAAAGTCGATTGTGCAACTCGCGCAGGAAATGCAAGAGATTGCTCAAAAAACCCGCGAACGAAAAATTTCTCCCGATGACTTGAAAGGAAGCACGTTCACGATTACCAACATTGGCTCGCTGGGCGGAACGTACGCTACTCCCGTGATTAATTGGCCCGAAGTAGCCATTTTAGGAGTAGGAAAAATTCAAGAGCGCCCTGTGGTGCGTGCGGGAAAAATCGTTGTGCGTCACATGATGACGGTTTCGTTGACGTTTGACCATCGCATCATTGATGGGGCGCAAGCCGTGCGTTTTACGAATGAAATACTCCAACACCTGGAAGACCCCGGATTATTTTTGTTGGACGTGATTTAGCTTTCCGAGTTGAACGTGCATGGTCTTCTACGTTGCTTTTCTCCGCGGAGTGAATGTTGCTGGAACCTGGGTCAAAATGGAAGACATCCGTAAACGTTTACTGAGCGCCGGGTTGAGCGATG
>CAZKAN010000029.1:1468-7797 GCA_964550925.1 uncultured archaeon
TGGGTCAAAATGGAAGACATCCGTAAACGTTTACTGAGCGCCGGGTTGAGCGATGTGCAAACCTACATTCAATCCGGAAACATTTTTTTCACGTCTCCCGATAAAGATGAGCACGCCCTCCAGGATAAGATTTCCAAAGAAATAACCAAGCTCGCGGGAAAAGAAATACAGGTTGCCGTATTTCCTCGTGTCGAGTTGCACGTCTTGTTGAGTGCGAATCCGTTTCAAAAAACAAACGCTAAACCGGAAGACAAAAAGTCCATTATTTTCTTGATGAAAGATCCCAAGCACGCCAAACTTCCGTTGCGTACTCCTGAAAGTGATGTGGAGATTTTCTATTTGAGAAATCGCATTGCATTAGGCATTTCACGCAAACAGAATGGAAAATTCACGTATCCTACCGCACTCGTTGAAAGTAAGTGGTCCGTTCCCGCCACCACGCGTTTTTGGCACACATTTGAAAACATGCTGAATGAAGTTCCCTAACGTGTATTTCCCTTTATGACGAAGGGGAGCCTCTTTCTTTTTATTCGAGGGATGGTTTTCTGAGGTATGGTCGTCGGAGAAATGACAGAGCACGTGGACGTGGCTGTAATTGGGAGTGGTCCCGGTGGTTACGTGGCTGCGATTCGTGCCGCTCAACTGGGAAAAAATGTCACCCTCATTGAAATGGACCCACTCGGGTTGGGGGGGATTTGTTTACATCACGGGTGTATTCCCTCCAAAGCGCTTATTCACACGGCCAACTTGTTGTGGGAATGCACGCATGCCAAAGAACAGGGGATTAATGTTTCACTCGCAACCCTGGATATGGAAAAAACCCAAGCGTTCAAGCAGAAAGTAATCGATCAATTGACGAACGGGATTAAGGGTTTGTGTCAAAAAGCGGGCGGGGATATTGTGTATGGTAAGGCATCATTTGTTTCTTCCAAAGAATTGCACATTGAACAAGAACACGACACCATGGGTTTGACTGCGGACAAAATCATTATTGCAACAGGAGCGCGTGAACGTGAACACCCGGCCATTGCAGTGGATGATAATCAAATTGTTTCTTCCACGGAAATGCTTTCACTCAAAAAAGTTCCCTCCACGCTGGCCATCATTGGTTCGGGATACATTGCCATGGAAATGGCCCACACGTTTCAAAAGTTTGGGAGTCAAGTAACCGTGATTCATCGCTCTCCCACCATTCTCACGAATCTCGACTCCAAAATCGCGGAGATGAAAACCAAACTCATGAAAGAATTTGGAGTCAATTTTTCTCCCAACACGGAAGTGATTGCGTCTAAAAAATCCAAGGATGGAGTGGATTTAACCCTTCAAACGAATGATGGTCAAAAATCCACGTTTCGCGTGGAAAAAGTATTAGTCGCCGTGGGGCGTGTTCCCCTTACCGATAATCTTGGTTTGGAAAACACCCACGTTGAGCGTGATGAGAAAGGGTTTATTCTCGTGGATGAAAAGTGTCAGACGAAAGATACGCATATTTTGGCCATTGGAGACGTGACGGGCGAACCCCAATTAGCCCACCACGCGATGTACATGGGTAAGGTCGCTGCGGAAGTAGTTGCCGGGTTAAACGTCGCATACGACGCAACGGTTTGTCCTGCCGTCATGTATTCCGACCCCGAAGTCGCGTGGGTGGGGTTGCAGGAAAAGGATGCGTTAAAAGTTGGCCGGCAAATTGTTACGGGAAAGTTTCCTTTTTCGGCAAATGGTCGTGCATTAGGGGCGAACCAACCGGAGGGTTATATTCAAGTCATCGCGGACCCTTTGTCGCACGTCATTCTGGGTGGCGTCATCATTGGCGAACATGCTTCAGATATGATTTCGGAAATCGCCCTCGCGATTGAGTGCGCACTCAAATTGGAAGACGTCGCGGGAACGATTCACCCCCATCCCACGTTTAATGAGGCGTGGTTGGAAGCGTGCGAGGATGCGTTAGGAAAATGTGTGCACCTGCCGGTTAAAAAGAAGGGCTGAAGTGACTATTCGCGCGACGAATTATCATTTCGGTCTTCATCTTGTCCTTGAAGACGTCTACCTATTATTACGGACGATCATGATTCCTCTTAAAAAAATAAACTATTTATTCAGCAAACTAACGTCGCTTTATTACTCATTTAAATGAAAAATTGACTGAATGTTGCCAAATGGAAATTTGCACCAGATAATGTCCATCGCATAGGATTTATTCATGATTTGGCGAACATTCAGAAAGGAAGTGTATTTCAGCCGTTAATGATGATTGAACAGACACTTCCCTTTTGCTGTTAAGTTGCGATGGATACAAATGGAAAACTAACTAAACCCTGAAATAATGGAGCGTTTTGGGCAGTGCAGCTTTCGTTATTACATTTAACAAACCACTGATAATGCACTGCTCCACCGACTCCAGGGAGGGTATAGCTAATTACTGGATTTCCATCTCTACCAATCGTAATATCGATTGTTCCTTCACTGAAACTAAATCCCGAGTCAACAATAGCAGTCGAAATCGTGGAACTGCACAGTTGGTTACTGCATTTCAAAACGCGTAATGACGCCGAATTTGTTCCTGATCCGAGATCAACATATGCAATTACGGGCAACCCATCGCTCGGAATTGCTATGCCAACAGGTGTGCTTAATTTTCCCTGCAAAAGGGTGCTCGTTGTGAATGCAGTGCAAGCAGGAGTGGTGCACGTAGCAGTAACAAGCGAATTATTAGCAGAGCCGTAAGTATAGTCGATATACGCAAATACTGGCTGTCCACCCGATAGAACCATGCTGTTTTTCGCGTAGGTAGTTCCCGTGGCAATAGTATACAAATTGGATTGACTACACGATGCATTCGTACAAAAGGCAGTTTTAATATTGTCTCCTCCGCCTGTTACGCACGCTGGTTGGTATGATAAATCCTCATCTTGAAATGATATAACGGGGAGTGAATTAGCTCCTAATACCACGTCGCTATGGACTAAATTACCAACGGCTGACACAACTGCTTCTGTGGTCCATTGTGAGCAATCGGCATTATTGCATTGTAGATAGTATTGGGTGTACGCTGTACAAAAAATGGCGGGCGGCCCGGGATTGAACGACGTTATGTAATGTGTGGTAAATGAAATGGCAGGGAACCCATTGGCGCCAATAATGGCGGAATCACTAATGGCTGTGACAGACTCGCTACCTACATTTGAAAATAAATTAGTCTTAACACTTGTTGTGCAGAGCTTATCTTGGCACTTGATGCCAAAAAGTCCTACGTTCGTTAATGGTCCCGTTCCAGGCATCCCGAAAATAAATGGATTTCCATCAGCAGGCAAAACTGATTTGGTATTTTTACCATTTCCCAATGATACAATATTGCTATTAGTTGCACATGATTGGTCCACGCAACGTCGTAGTCGGACGAGGTCCTGTCCGCCATAAAAATATGTTGAAGAAATTGCTGGGTATGTTGGTTGTGATAGACTCGCGGAAACTAAATTACTTGACTCGTGCGAATCCAACGGGTTGGCAATGAATAAGAAACCAAACCCGAGAATTAGCGTACTCAAAATTATTATTTTTGATGTTATAGTTCGTTGGTGTGTCATACCATTCGTTGCGCTTACTTGAATATAAACTCGATTCGTCAGTTTCTTAACAAAGTAACCTATCTTAACTAACGCATTCCTACCCATTTCTGGGCACCATATTTTTCGGTTGCGAGAATATTCGCATTTTGTTTTTCTTCGTTCGTCCATTTTCCTTCCGAGATTTTTTTATTTTCAACAAATCCTTCGCGCAACGCGTGATATATTTTAGTATAATCATCCGCGCCGAGCTGCTTCAAACTAGTGACGCGTTCCTTCACCATCGTAATGGTTTTTCCTTTCATTTTCTCGTCTGGAACACGTAACAAACTAAACATTTTGTCCACATCCACGTCGCACAAAATAGTGCCGTGCATTTGTAACACGCCACTGCGTCGTGTTTGCGCATTTCCGGATATTTTTTTTCCACTCACAACAAGGTCATTAATCGGAACAAATTCCGCTTTCACATTCAGTTTTCCCAATCCTGCAATAATCCAGTTCGCGACTTGCTGATACGACTCCACAATGTTACTCGCAAACATTTTTTCGGGGGCGATAACCGAATATGTGATTTCTCCCTCGTAGTCGTGATACACGGCCCCTCCTCCCGTTCGTCTGCGTACGATATCCACTCCCTGTCTCGCACATTCTTGGACGTCGACTTCCTGTTCTAAACTCTGAAAATATCCTATGGAAACCGCCGAGGGTTTCCACCGGTAAAAACGAATCGTCGGTTGAACGTTTCCCAGTTTGAGTTCGTGCGCGCACGCCTCATCCAATGCCATGTTCAACGCCGCAGGATTAGTTTCCAATGGAATGATTCTCCAGTTCGTCGATGAAATGGTTGAGTGTTCATTTTTTTCCGCACTCATTGTATAATCGCCTCGTGAATGAGCTTCGCAATGCTCTGCGTGTCCACTCCAATCAGTTGAGCGTGTTTCTTTTCCACGGCGTGATCGAGGAGTTGTTTGATGCGAAACTCCCCCGCTTCCACGGGCAAATGACTCAAAACAAGCTCCATTTCCTCAATGGTTTCTTCCGGATGAATGAAAAAATCCCCGCAGATTTTGATGTTTTGCAAAATAGTCGTGTCAAAATCCAATGAAATACGCACGAGCTTTCCCTGAGGAATTTTATGCGTGATTTCGGCGTGCATTCCCCAATAGTGTTTCGGAGAAATAAAAGGCTAGGCTATTTTTTTTCTTTTTTCCGTGTTTCGCGTCGCTCATTCACCATTTTCATCATGTCTTTCACATTTGAAAAGGTGGATATTTCTTCCTCGCGGAGAATGGGAACGTTATTCACGTGGAGGTTTTTTCGGGAACGCGTTACAATAATTCCAGGCTGTTTAACCACGTGTTGGGTTTTCTCTAATTGCATGGCTTTCTTGGCCGCGTGATGCGTATCCTCAATGTGTGAAATCAAGAGGCGATGCTCATCCTCCGCGGCCGCTGTCAAGGGAGCGCGTTCAAATACGCTTAGCTTTAATCCCAATTCGCGGAGTTGATCCAATGCATTAATGGATAATGGGTTTTCCTCCGCGCGCTCAACGAGTGGATAATGGTGTTCAAACACGTTTATTCCACGAATCAGTTTGGCGTGCAAAATACTTTCTAATTTTTCGGCCACATCCAGTTGCGCGGGAGAACCGTGTTCATATCGGTGTAAACTCTCTAAACTTACTCCCACTTGTTCGGATAATTCTTTGAGCGTAAGTGCACGGGCTTCGCGTTCTTTGCGCAGCGTGTTCACGTCCAATTCCACAATATTTTTTCCCTTGAAAGATCGCTGCACGGGCATCCGTTGTTGTAGGAGTGATTGAAATCCTTCCGCGGAAAGGACGGGAATCCCATACCGTTCATATAACACATCGCGCTGCAACTCAAACACTTTGGTTTTCTCCCCAATAATGAGTGCGTGAGCGTTAAACACGTGCGTGAGTTTTTGCAAATCCCTCGCGTGTTCCGCGCGGAGGGAGTCAATATTAGCTAACACTTTGAGAATGAGTACAATGTTTTGTTGCCGTGCAATAATATCAAAACTCGAATTGGAATCCACGAAACTCTGGTACGTAAACCCGTGTTCACGTAGGAGTGAGAATACCTGTTCAACGAGGGAGGGGCGCATCATAGTAATAGGCTAATCTGCGCGAGCAAAGCAACGAGCATTCCCTTCTTGATGAGGGATTGCCCCTTCGTCGCGTGATTATACTTCAATTGTTTTCCCGCGAGAATAAAAATGATGTTTGCTAACGTGACAAGTCCCGTGTAAAACACGTTGGACACGTTAAAATAAACCGGCAAATAACTTGAAAGGATGGCTAATGCGAGAATAATGAAAATAATGAGCTGCGTGTTGGCCGCACTCATGAGTAAGGGGAGCGTGACCTTGTGTCCTTTGTCCGTGCTCACATCCTCCACATCTTTGATGATTTCTCTCGCCCAATTCGCAAAAAATGCTGACACTGAAATCATGAGAATAAGGGGGGTGATTGCGGCGAGGCTTGCTCCAAAAATGAACGTGAGTGCAACACTCAGTGAGACAATCACATTTCCCATGAACTTAATTTCCGACATTGAGGATGAATACAAAAACGTCAACACGGAAACAAACAATGCAATGAGAAACGCTTCATTGTTCAAGAAGGATGCGAGCACAATTCCCAACACGTATAACGCAATCGCAAAAATGAGTCCATTTTTTCGAGAGAGTTTTCCACTCGCTAATGGTCGGGTGGACTTGCGTTGTTTGTCAATCGTATAA
>CAZKAN010000030.1:0-7725 GCA_964550925.1 uncultured archaeon
ATTTGCCCACGTATTTATCCATCCCCCTGCGTGATAATCAATTGCATTTAGTGCATCAACGCGTAACAAAGGGTAAAGTAGTGTTGGAATGGAACGTGGCGTGTCGCTGGTTAGCGGAACGTGTTCACGCACACATTCTTTCCACGCTTCCCGTGGACACGAAGGGGTTGCCTCCGATTTTTAATTCGTTAAAAGAGTCTGCTCAAACGCGTTTGCAAACGTTGCGTGCCCAAGAAGCCAAAGCCGTTCTTACGAGTGGAGTGGTCATGGAGGCTTTTCCCCCGTGCATGGATAAGTTGTATTCTGAAATAACGTCGGGCGTGAACATTCCTCACATGGCACGCTTTGATTTGGCAACGTTTCTCGTGAACGTGCGCATGCCCTTTGAGGATGTGATTACGGTGTTTTCCAAAGCATCTAATTATGATGAGAAAATAACCCGCTATCATGTAGGCAACCTCGCGGGAAAGAACGGGGGAAAAATGTATTCCTCTCCCGCGTGTGCGAAAGTGCGTGAACATGGTTTGTGTATTTCTCGAACGTGCAACGTTACTCATCCGCTGCAGTATTATGAGCGCGAACTCTCTGCTCCTAAAAAGAAGGACGAAGAGAAAGTAGTGGAAGAAAAAAATAATTAGTTCGTGCTTGTTCCCGGCCACGCGTTTTCTAAATAGTTTTTTTCTTCGCGTTGCTTCGTTAGCTTGTGATGGAGTTTAGCTAATAAGGGCACTAGCGTAGAACTCAAGCACACGCCGAAGATGACAATCATGTCATTCAGTGCAATGCTTTCCGTCTTGAATATGGGTTGAAGGAAGGGCACGTACACGGCAGCCATTTGCAACGCAAACGAAATCATTACTGCGACGATTAACCAAACGTTGTTGAACGGGCTGTATTCCAACCAGCTTTTTCCTAATTGTCGCGCGTTAAACACGAGCATGAGTTCAAACACAACTAATGTGGTGAAGGCAAGCGTGCGCGCGTAATCTTCATCCACGCTCAACCCGTATACATACATTCCCAGCGTCGCGGCGGTTCCTAATACTCCGGCGATAATCACGAAGGGCCCCATTCCGTCTAATACGCCTGCAAATTTAGAGCGGGGTTTTTGTTGCATCACGTGTTTTCCTGGGGGGTCTTCTCCCAATGCTAATGCCGGCAATGCGTCCGTCGCGAGGTTAATCCATAACAATTGGATGGGGGTGATGACTTCTCCTAATTGTAAAAAAAATCCTAACGACACCACTAATACTTCGGTAAAATTGGCCCCCAACAAATAGCGCACAAACGCTTGAATGTTTTGATACACGGTGCGTCCTAATTCGACCGCGTTCACAATGCTTGCGAAATTATCATCGCGTAAAACCATGTCGCTGGCTTCTTTCGCCACATCCGTGCCTTTGATTCCCATTGCGATTCCAATGTCTGCTTTCTTAATCGCGGGCGCGTCATTCACTCCATCTCCTGTGACTGCGACCACGTGTCCTTGTTTTTGCAAGAATGAAACGATTTTGTATTTGTGTTCCGGGTCCACGCGCGCGAACACGTTGTGTGTTTTCACGGCATCGCTGAACTGGTTATCATCCAACTGATTCAATTCTACTCCCGTGATGGCATTCCCCTTGAGTCCAATTTTTTCTGCAATCGCGGATGCCGTAACAGGATGATCTCCCGTAATCATTTTGACTTGTATTCCGGCGTCTAAGCATTTCTGAATGGCTTGCGCGACTTCTTCTCGCGGGGGGTCGCGTAAGGCCATGAGTCCCGTAAACACGAGACTGTGTTCCACGTCTTCCGATAGTGTGTTGGCGTCGCGGTACGCGAATCCTAATACGCGGTACGCGTTCTTGGAGAGTGTGTCTGCTTGCGCGAGGATTTGTTGTTTTTTCCCATCCGTTAATGGGATTCGTTTTCCGTGTTCTAATACCAGGATGCTTTTTTCGAGTACTTTTTCGACTGCCCCTTTCATGAAAACACGATTGGTTTGCGCGTTGAGCGTGTGAACCGTGCTCATTTTTTTTCGTTCGCTGGTGAATGGTATTTCTTTCACGCGTGTTAATGTTGAGTGTATGTTGGTTTTGGTTCCTAACACGAGCATGCATCCTTCCGTCGGGTCTCCTAAAATGGTGTTTTCATTTGCGTGGAATTGTGCGTTGTTGTTGTGCACGCCATTTTGTATCGTGAGCTCGAGAGCGCTTCCTGTTTCCACGCTTACTCGTTGGTTGTTCCATTGAATCTCTCCCGCTGCTGAATAACCCACACCCGTGACGCGGTATAATTGTTCGTCCGCGTACACGTATTCCACAGTCATCTCATTCTTAGTTAGTGTCCCTGTTTTATCGGAGCAAATGACCGTGGTTGATCCGAGTGTTTCCACGCTTGGGAGATGTTTGATGAGTGCATTTTTTCGTGCCATTTGCTGCACTCCCAACGCTAACGTAATCGTGGTCACCGCGGGCAATCCTTCGGGTATTGCCGCCACTCCCAATGCAATGGCGAGGAGGAGCATTTCCACCAGCTCCCTTCCCTGAATGAAGTATCCAATCACAAACAAGATGGCCATGACACATACTACTCCGAGCGTGAGTTGTTTGGCCAATATTTCTAAGTTTTGTTTGAGGGGTGTGGGTTCGTCTTCGACTTCTTCTAGCTTTTCAGCTATTTTTCCAAACTCTGTTTTGAGTCCGGTGAAAATGACTACACCTAATCCGCGTCCGCGCACGATGGACGTGTTGGCATAACCATAATTGATTCGGTCGGCAACCGCGAGTGTTCCTTCCAATGAATTCGTTTTTTTGTTGACCGCGCTGCTTTCTCCCGTGAGGATAGCCTCATCCACGGCCGTCTCAATCGTTTCAATGAAGCGAATGTCTGCGGGGATTTTGTCTACTTCTTCTAATTGTACAATGTCCCCGGGCACGAGTTCTTTGGCGTCTAGCTGCATGAGTTTTCCATTGCGTTTCACGGTAGCGCGCTGCGCTCCCATTTTTTTGAGTTCGTCAATGGCTTTCTCGGCTTTGTATTCTTGGAAAAATCCTAATAATCCATTAATGATGACAATGGCAAATATGACGAGCGTGTCGAGCGGGTCCCCCACGAGGTAGGATAATATTCCCGCCCCAATGAGTACGACGACTAATAGTTCGGTGAATTGTCCGATTAACAATCCCCACACGTTGATTTTTTTTTCCAATTGAATGGTGTTGGGCCCGTATTCCTTCAATCGCGTGGCGGCTTCTTCATTACTCAAACCAGTGGTGCGTGTTTGGAGTGCGCGTAACACCTCGTTGGGAGGGAGTTGATAATACTCGGACATGTCTCCACGGCGAATTAGCCCCATATAAAGCAAATGGCGCTGGTCCCTTGGTTTCGTTTATATCTCTCGCTTGATGTATGTGATAGGGAACGCGGAGGTGTGGGCATCATGAATTATTCCAATGAAATTACCTGGTTGCGTACCCTCTTCCAAAAACATTATTCTATACATAATTTAGGGTTGCCTTATCCTGCCTCCCGACGAGAATTTGGATATGGCATTGAGGGCAAAATTGACAAGCGCCACGTTAGTTTGCGTGATGAAAATGAGTTCAATGCTTTTTTGCGCAATACTGTTCCGTTGTACGTGTCTGCATCCGTGTCGGAGTTTTTGAACCCAGGCATTCAGCCCATGGAAAAAAAAGGTCTTGTTGGGAGTGATTTGATTTATGAGTTTGATGCGGATGACATTGACACGCCATGTAAAACCGTTCATGATGCATGGTCGTGTAAAAGTTGCGGGGCCCATGGAAAGGGCCGCGTGAAAAAGTGCACGACGTGTGGAAAAGGAACCACGTTAGATGAGTGGGTCTGTTCCGAGTGTGTTTCAGCCACGAAGAAGCAAACGTTTTCCCTGTTGAGCGTTCTGCAAAATGATTTTGGTTTTGATGAAAAAAGTTTATTCATTAATTTTTCCGGAAGCAAAGGCTATCATGTTCACGTCCGCTCAACGGGTATTTTTTCGCTTCCCAAATCTGCGCGCGTGGAGTTAATGGATTATTTGTCCATGTTTGAGTTTGATCCCGTGTTGAGTGGTTTTTCATTTGATGGCAAAGCGTATCGCTGTCCGCGTTACACGCGCACTAGTGGTCATGCCAAGCGATTGTTGGATGAGTTGTTGCGCCTAGTTGAGAGTGGGAGCGAGGATGAGTGGGTCATTATTTCAGGTTCTTCTCCTCGGAGTATTCGTTCGTATTTGTCGGACCGTGTGCAGTGGTATAAGGAAATTCAATCCGGTTACTTGCCCGCATTGCCTGGGAAAAAAACCGAGGCATTTTGGAATAATGTTCTCACTCATTTAGTGAGCGTGTTGCGTTTGCCCATTGACCGTCAAACATCGGGGGATATTTACAAACTCATTCGTGTTCCTAACACGTTGCATGGAAGCACGGGTTTTCGTTCGGATGTGATTCCTTTTTCCACTCTAAACGCGTATGACCCCTTCTCCGATGCGGTGGTGTTTTCCACGCTCAATGAGCGAAAGCTCTTGGTGCACCATGCTCCTAAACTAACGATTGGCGGGCACACGCTGGATCCCGTGCTTGAACCCACGGAAATGACGCTTCCGTCTGCGTTGAGTGTTTATTTAGTGGGCTGGGGGTCTGCCACCCTTCGTTGAGTGGGGGGCTTTTCCGAGTATGTCTAAATAGGGGATGGGTGGGAATACGTTATGGCGATTGATTTTGAGGAAATGAGACGGATTTACCGCTTGGAAAAGAGCACGGCGAGATTAGTGGATGTGCCGGACGATTTCTTCACCTTGTTGCACGGTTTGATTGACGAGGAACGTAAAAAGTATTTTGACTCCTTGAAGGATTTGAACACGACGCGTGCACGTGACTTTGGTAATTTGAAAAAGCTCGTGGACGAATGGTTTGTGGTGCGTGAAAAAAAATTGTTGAACGCTGTGTTAGTGGCTGCTCGTCTTGAGGAATTGGACGCGCAACATATGTCTGCGGAAGAAAAGAAAATGGCCGAACAAGTGTATCACGCGTTAATGTCTCATCGCACGATCACCAAACAAGTTTTGGAAGCTAATGGTGAGTTTGTCGCGATTGGCACCCCTTCGCAAAGTGTTTCCTCTTCTTCATTGTTGGATAATGCTCTCGGCAAAAACAGCGTGTCAACGAATGCCCCTCTTGAGCGTGATGAAAAACCCGTTCTCGTGGAAAAAATTCCCGCGACCATTCCTCCTTCTCCGCAAACCACTTCACACGCTTCCACGTCCACGCACAACGTGTCATCGTCATTCCCGGTCAAAATTATTTCCGACATTCCTTCCTTTGTGGGCACGGATTTGAAGGAATACGGCCCCTACAAAGTGGGGGAGATTGTCTCTCTTCCGGAGAAAATTGCTCAATTGTTTGTTTCGCGTAAATTAGGGGAAAACGTGTAACATACTTTTTGTCAAAAAGTTTGATTAAAAAAATTGCTCCAAAAATCCGGAATGGGACGCGTGTTTAAGAACTATTTGCCCCCGCTTTCCTAGTATATGTCCGTTCCCCCCCGCCCATCCTTTAATCGCCCTCACTTTGCGCGACCATCCAAGCCATATCATGGGCGCTCATCGTTACCGGGAACCAGCACCGGTGGTTTTGCATCTCGTTCTCCTTCTCCTGCCGCCGCGTCGCGTAATCAGAATGTGAAAAAGTGGCCGAACGTGAATGAAATTGTCGTGGTAAAAATTGACAAAGTCTTAGATTATGGAGTATTTTGTTCCTTGTTAGAGTATGAAAATGCGACGGGTTTTGTTCACATTTCCCAAGTCGAAAGTTCGTGGATCAAAAATATTCGCAATTACGTTTCGGAAGGACAAATGCGCGCTGCCCTGGTGCAGAAAGTCGATAAAGAAAAATTGCAGATTGACCTCTCTTTGACTAAAGTGAGTGAGCGTCAGCAGCGATTGCGTATTGAAGAATACAAACAATTGGACCGCAACAAAAAACTCATTGAACAAATGGCTAAGTCACTCAACAAGACGAAAGAAGATGGTTGGACTGCCGTTGCGTTGCCTCTCATTTCCACGTATGGAAATCTCCCCCAAGCGTTTGAGGCTATTGCCATGGATGGCGAACATGCGGCGGAAAACGTGGACCAGGAATGGGTTCCCATTCTCGTGGATGTCGTGAAAAAGAATGTCCGTCCCGCGGAGAAAGAAGTCAAGGGCACGCTCACCATTGCCTGTACCGCTCCTAATGGGGTGGAATTAGTCAAGACTGCCCTCTTAGAGAGTGCGAAAAATGTTTCCAATGCTAAAATTAGTTATTCCTACTTGGGTGGGGGAAAATATTTAGTGAAAGTGGTTTCGTTTGACTTTAAACTTGCTGAGAAAGGTTTGTCCAACGTGCAGGAGAAGCTACAGAAATATATAGGGCAGAATGGTACGATTGCATTCGCTCGGCAGGAAGCCAGTTGAACGAGTTGAGAATCATGCCCACGCAAGTTTTCATCATGGAAAAACCCCCGGTGAAAGGGGGAACGGTTTTCATTGGTCTCCCTGGCATTGGTTTAGTGGGAAAAATTGTCGTGGATTATTTGGTTAAGGAACTCAAGCCCAAAAAAATTGCTGAAATTTTGAGTGATTCATTTCCTCCTGCCGTGATTACTAAGAATGGCGTCGTGGAAATGTTCATGGATCACATTTACTATTTGAATCACAAGGGCAAACCATTCTATTTTGTTGCAGGCCCAGTCATTCCAAATTGGGATCAGAATGTTTCTAATACGAATGATCAATATGATTTTTCGCGAACACTAGTGGCAGCGTTCAAAGAGTTAGGAGTGAGTGAAATCTGCACGATTGCGGGATTGAACATTGGCGAAGAACGCATGAAGATTACTCCGCATGTCATTGCCGCGGGCACGGATAAGAACACATTAGAAGAGTGGAAAAAATCCGGTGCCAAGAATGACCAACCCGAGGGAACGATTTGGGGTCACGCGGGCTTGTTGTTAGGCATAGGCAAAACCCAAGGTGTTCCCGGCGTTTGCTTGATGGGAGAAACCTCCGCGCGATTGGTTTACGGTGACCCGGGCGCGAGTAAGAGTGTGTTAGAGTTGCTCATGAAGAAATATGGTTTCAAGTTGAAGATGGATAAGATTGAAGCGGAAACCAAAGAGATTGAGAAAGCATTCCAAAAACTCGCGGAAACCATGCAAGCAGAAGAAGGCGGCAACAAGAAACTTGACCTTCCTTACGTCCGATAATTCAATTTGTTTTTAGTGGCGTTTTTTTTTGAAACCTTTTTTCTAAGGTTTAATTTTATCAACCATTTTTCGTGGTTAAATAATTCCCAAGAATCCTAACACAACCATTACTCCCAACCCGGCGAGTCCAAATATGGCTGATACGATCAACGATGCCCAGAATGGTAAGTCAATCTGAAACGCGTACGTGAGGATGCCCCACCCAATGAGTCCTAAGATGGTGTTGGCGACAATGTTTTTCAAAAAATAAACGATGAGCGCGGCAATGATGAAGAAAACGATTCCAATGAGTAACCAGGAAATGTTTCCGGAGATGGAATTGGAAATGGTCTGCGTCACGGCTTCGGGTGTTTGAAAAATCACGTTCATGTTTCCACTCTGTTTTTGGTCAATATATGCCTGCGTCTTTTTCCTGTTAAACGTCTTCTGTTTTGCTTTGTTTTCCCGGTTTACCTTTGCAAATATAAACAATTCCCCCCGTTG
>CAZKAN010000031.1:0-896 GCA_964550925.1 uncultured archaeon
GCGCGTCCCTTCGTGTAGAGTGCATTTTTCGCACACTCGTTCCACGGGAGAAAAAACAATAATCATCGGATGTTGTAGCGTGCATGCACGTACCCACTTCCGCTACGTCGCTAATGGCCACGCGCGCGGAACAAATAAGATTCATCACGGAATCACTGGAACCGCGGTCACTCGAACGCTGGGAACCCACTAAGACGACGGGCTTGTTGAGGTTGCGCAGCATAAATGATAACGCGGACGCGGTATAGTGTAACGTGTCCGTGCCGTGGGAGACCACCACTCCTTTGACATCGGGTTTCATGAGTTCATCATAACACGCGTGTGCGATGCGAATCCAATCCGCGGGAACATTATCCTCACTCATTTTGGTAAATGGAGTAACCACTTGCTTGATTTGAGCAAACTCTTTGATTTGGGGAACCATTTCTGATAACTCATCCGGGGTAATTTGTGCAATCACGCCGCCCGTTTCATAATTCACTTTGCTCGCAATCGTGCCCCCCACTCCAATCAGGGAAAAACCAGGATGATTATTGGAGTGTGCACTTGCAGCAGTGGAAACGGGTTGCGCGTTCACGGAAGAATGATTCATCGATGTAAAAGGAATCTTTTCCACGGAAGAAATGTGATTAACATCTAATCCTGTGTTGTACCCACTCGCCAGTTTGATTTTGAGAATGCTTCCTTGTGAGGGTTGAGGAATAATGACTCCCTCTACCTGCGTATTTTTCCAGTGCACGCGAATACGTTCCCCCACGCGAAGGGAGTATTTGTCGAGGAAACCAGCCAATGTAGCGGTCATACTCTAAACTAGTTCCCAGCAGTTAAAAAAGGACCTCGTTGCTTGAACTAGTCAAGGGAAGGGCCCCTATGCCACGATTATTCATTGGAATAAA
>CAZKAN010000031.1:906-5726 GCA_964550925.1 uncultured archaeon
CCTGCCGCGGTGAGGAAACGACTCCAACGACATGTGAATGGGAGTGGAGTGCACGCGCACGCCCTTCGTATTTCTCCCCCTGAAAAATGGCACATTACGATTCATTTCATTGGAAATGTAACCCCGCGCGCGGCCGAAAAAATACGTGAAACATTTGTGAACGCAAAACTACCCGTGCTCCCCCGCCCAACTATTGTTCGCTTGGGAGGAAAAAAAACACTCCAAACATTTGGGAATGACGTGTTATTTGTGGACGTGAATGATGCGCACCATGGACTAAACACGTTACACGGGTGGGCGAGAGAATTAGTTCCCGTGACGCAGACACATTCGGTGTATCGTCCCCACCTCACTCTTGCACGCAACCCCAAGGGAATTTCACTCTCAAAACTCGTTCACGAGCTCGGAAAAAAATCCTTTGAAGACGAGTTTCCCATTCGTGAAATCATCCTTTTTGACTCACGCTCAACGAGTGGAAAAACAACCTACCATCGCCTCGCCTCCCGAAGAATCATTCCACATAAGTCAAAATAGTGTTTTCTAGAGGGAAAAAACACGAAAACGAGCCCATTCCTTTTAATACTCAACGGGGCTCCTTTCCAAAAACAACGTGCGCAACGCGCAGGGAGTAATGAGGTACTATGGTATTAGGTGGAAAAAAACCCGCATTCGGTGGATACAGCATTTCATTCGCAGGACGAGAAGACTCAATTGAAGACATCATGGGAAGCAAGCCCATCGCCCCTTCTGAAATGACCAAGAAATTGTGGGCCTACGTGAAAAAGAATAATTTATCCAACAAGAAGTAAATACTCTTACGAGCGAGTTAAGCGAGAGAAATCTCGCTTAATTCACACTGTTTTTGATGCTGTTTTATAATGATTTTTTTCAATCATCCCGTTAGAGTGGAGGAAAAAAAATGCACGACGGATGTAACACTCATGGGAATGCAAATGTTGGGAGTGCGATGACGCACACACACGCGAGTAAATTTGCCGTAGAACTAACTCCCAAAGCGGCTGAAAAATTGAAAGATTTTATGAAGAGTGAAAACAAACAAGGATACGGATTGCGCGTGCAAGTGTTGCCGGGCGGTTGTTCCGGATACTCGTACTCGTTAACGTTTGAAAACAAACCCCACGAAAGCGATGTCACCTTGGAATTTTTCGGCGTGCACGTGTACGTGGACAAGATGAGCGAACCCATGCTGAGCGGAAGCACGATTGATTACGTTGAATCGTTACAAGGCGCTGGCTTCACCGTAAACAATCCCAACGTTCATTCATCCTGCGGCTGCGGAAAAAGTTTTTCATAACACTTTTTCCACTATTTTTTTTATTCTTTTCAAAAATTCTTCAATGATTTAGCTAGTTTTTGAAACGCTTGATTTAGATAAAAATCAAAAACTCCATCCGAAATATTCATTCGCTTGGCGGCTTCTTTTCGCGTGCGATTTTCAAAGAAAGTAGAAATGAATGCGTCCGCTTCACTGGGAGTAAGCTGCTCAATCGCTTGTACTATTTTTTGAGTAAGATTTGCACTTGCTTTGGCAGAAAGCGGCGCGTTCACCGCAATGCTGCGCCGGTCTTGCGATAATAATCCCCGCCGATTAAACTCAAGTACAAGGCTTCCGCGAACCCCGCGAATGTGGTTGGCAAGCGTCCAGTGGACTTTATCCATTTGCTCTTCTCGATGCGTGCGTTTTTTCTTTTTGGGGCCGTCTGTTTGAGTGTGCTTTTGGATGAACGCAGGGTCTTTGTTTTGGGCCGCCATTCGTTCACTATTTTTACGTTGAAAATCAGGGTCTTGGTGGCGCAGGCGATTACGCTCACTGGTCTTTCTCCGCATCTCGGGCTTTTGGTTATGCCTCGTTATTCCTTCCCGGCGCCTGCGATGAAGATCGGGATCAATGTTTAATTTTTTTAGAATCGCTAGGCGCTTTTGAATGTATTCAGGGTTTTGATTCGCTCGATGAATGCCCGCTAACCACCGTTCTCTTGTCTCTGGGTCTCGCATGGTTTTTCGAAGCCGCTCTTTTCGCGTTTGCATGTTGGCAGGGTCGTCCATAAATTGCATGAGGGATTCAACCACTCGCGCCCTCACTTCCGGGTCCTCGTGGGCTTTTCTCAATCCCTCCCGGATTTTTTCTTGCTGGGCGGGGTCCCTATTCATGGCGGCGCGCAACACGCGCATTTTTTCTTTGAACGCAGGGTCGGAATTTCGTTTAGCAGTGGCACCATCTCGTTTACGCCTAAACTCTGGATCTTGATTCATCCTTCGTAGACGTTCGGCCCGTTCTTCATTTTGTTTAGCTTTTCGCTCCTCTGCTTCCCGAATTTGTTCCGGGGTGGTGGGGCGAGCCCGCTTTCGTGGCATAATGGAGGAATGGGGTGCAGGTAAATAAAGGTATTCAACTATAACACTGGAATGACAACCATGCCAAGCGAAGGAACCAAAGCCCCCGATTTCACACTCAAGGATGGAGAAGGAAAAGACGTTACCTTATCCAAATTGAAAGGAAAAAAAGTCGTGCTCTATTTTTATCCGCGCGACGATACTCCCGGGTGCACCACGGAAGCGTGTTCTTTTCGCGATAACTTAGCACGCGTGAAAAAAAAGGGAGCACTCGTGTTTGGAATATCCAAAGACGATGAGAAAAGTCACCAAAAGTTTGCCGAAAAATTTCAATTAAACTTTCCCTTGCTCTCCGACCCGGAAGGAAAAGTCATTGAGAAATATGGTGCGTGGGGAGAAAAGTCCATGTATGGGAAAAAGTTCATGGGAATCATCCGCTCAACCTTTATTGTGGATGAAGATGGACACATCATGAAGGTTTTTCCCAAAGTCTCCCCGCAGGGGCATGCGGAAGAAGTGTTGCAAGCCCTCGATGGGTAAAAATAGTTCTATGTTATTTTCTTAGTTATTTCCGGAAGCGAATTTTCTTCCGTTCCGCGTGCAATACTTCACGTGCTCGTGAAAATTCGTTTCGCTTTCTCATGCGACGAATGAGCTCCGCTAGCTTCGCGCGTTGACGGGTTATTTCTTCCGGAGCATTCATTTCAGCATGCATAATATTGACCCCAAAACGGCTTTCGGTGCGCAGGGAGACGAATCCGCAATTAACCTCCATATCAGCCGAAATTTGTCCACGGGGAATGAGAAGTTTAGCGAGAGCTTGTTCTAAACCATAGCCTATGCGTTCTTTCATCAGCACACGCGACGCGTGATTGGGGTCTCGTTTCAATCCAAAAAAATCCAACCATTTGAGATTGCGTTTCAACAAAGGAGTGAGCGCCGCAAAACGAAGACCGCGCTCTCCCGAGTATTCCGGGCGAACTTTTCCTAACCCAATCTTGAATGAGCCAATCGACATATTTTGCCCGGGGTCCTTTTCCAATGGTTCGACTAATTTTCGAATCGCATCCGGACGAAAACGTTCCAAATCAGCATCCAATAATGCAACAAACGTGGGGGGTTTCTGCGATAAGTAAAACACCCCTGCCGCAAAGCCAAATGCTTTTCCACGATTGGTGGAAAGAGGAACAATCTCCGCACCCCATTTTTGTGCAACTTCGCGTGTGTTGTCCGTACTCCCATCATCGACCACGACAATGCGGTCAATCACCCCTGCCTTTTGTGCATCACGGAGAGAAGAAAGAACGGCGGGAAGCGTCTCTTCTTCATTATAGGCTAAGACAAGGGCGGCGCGCGAAGACATGCCGAATAGACTATTATTCCTGTTAAAAGACCTCTCCGCTCCCGCGCCTTTTATAATGCTTTTTTCGCGAGTTTAGGTATATTGGCTGCCCGCTTGGTCTAGCGGTTAGGATGCCACCCTGTCACGGTGGCGGTGCGGGTTCGATTCCCGCAGCGGGCGCTTTTACGCTATTTTTTTCAATCCCCTTAATACGGAGTTTGGACCCCCTTTCATGCTAGGGTCACGGAGGGATATGAGTATGCACGGCTACACGGGAAACATTGAACGATTGACACTAAACAATGCTAACTTTCGAACAGTCTTATTCACGGGAACCAAGCTCCAGCTCGTGGTCATGAGTCTACTTCCCAATGAGGAAATAGGGTTAGAAACGCATCCCCACACGGACCAATTTTTTCGCGTGGAGGAAGGGGAGGCCATCATTATCATGAATGGTGTCCAACACCGCGTCGCGAAAGACCATGTGGCAGTTGTTCCTGCGGGAACGGAGCACAATGTAATCAATGCTTCTTCCACTCAACTATTGAAACTGTATACGATTTACACACCCCCCGAACACCCGCCCCAAACAATTCATCGCACGAAGAAAGAAGCCGAAGCGGCGGAACATCATTAATCCATTCAACCCGGACCCATTGTTAAATAGGGAAACGCTCCTCCATCAACTATGTCTGAGAATGGTGTGCTGCATCAGCGTATCCTCCATCAAGGACTGAACAAACCGCTTTTTGAAGCACCGTATGATGTGGTAAAATACTTCGGCGCGGTGCAGGCGCAAGATTACTCCTCCGCGAAATGGGGAGTATGTTTGCGCATGAAAAATCCCCTCGAAAAAGAAATGGATGAAGCATTTGATGAGGGAAAAATCCTCCGCACGCACCTGATGCGGCCCACCTGGCACTTGGTGGCGCCGGAAGACTTGAATTGGATACAACAACTCACTTCGCCCCGCGTGAAAAGCATATTATCACACTATGACCGCAAGATGGGGGTGGATAGCGTTCTATTGAACCGCGCTCACACTATTTTTGAAAATGCGCTGCGCAAAAACGATTTTCTCACACGAAATGAACTCCAAAAAGAACTATCTCAAAAGGGAATT
>CAZKAN010000031.1:5736-7694 GCA_964550925.1 uncultured archaeon
AAAATTGGCGCATTTAATCATGCATGCCGAACTGGACGCGCTCCTCTGCAGCGGCCCGAGAAAAGGAAAACAATTCACGTATGCACTCGTGGAAAACCGCGTACGAAAGCCGGTCAAACTTACTCGCGATGAAGCGTTGGCCGAACTAACCAAACGTTACTTCACCTCCCACGGTCCCGCGACGATTCAGGACATGGGGTGGTGGTCCGGACTCCCTCTCCATGAAGTGAAAAAAGGAATTGAACGGAATGGCCACTCCTTAATGAGTGAAACACTGGACGGAAAAATATACTGGCGTGCCCACTGCTCGCACGAAGATGCGCGTGCGTTGACGAAAGCACACTTACTCCCCATTTATGATGAGTTTTTCATTGGATACAAAAACAGCAGTCACGTGTACCGCGAACTCATGGAAAAAAAAGGAGATAAGACGCCGCACATTATTTTCAACAACGCCTTAGTCATTGGAAACCGTGTCGCGGGAACGTGGACCAAAAAAATAAAAAAGAATCATGCGGAAATCCAAACCAGTTTATTCTCAAAACTAAACGTGAACGAAAAAAGTGCATTCGATAACGCTGTTCAAAAATATGAAAAATTTTTGGGAATGAAAATTAAATTAGTACATTAGAAATTGCTCGTATTCACTAATCGTTTATTTTCCACTTTGACCACGCGGTCAGCGACTTTGTGAATAAAGTAGCGGTCGTGCGATACTGCGAGGATGGTTCCATCGTAGTTGAGGAAAGCATCTTCAATAATTTCGCGGGCATCAATATCTAAATGGTTGGTGGGTTCATCCAGTAAAAGAAAATTGGGCTTTTTGAGGAGGACTTTCAACAAGTTCACGCGCATTTTTTCTCCCATCGAGAGAGTGGAAATGGGACGCTCAACCTCTTCGGTTTTGCGAAAACCAATCATCGACAAGTTAGATCGCGTCGCTGCTTTGTCCTTCAAAATTTCATAAATTTCCTCATACAACGTTTTGTCCATGTTCAAATTTTTCAAATCCTGGTCCACGTATCCTAAGACGGCCTCACTGGCAAAGTCAATTTGTCCTTCGAGGAGGGGAATCTTTCCAGCAATGGTCTTCAACAAGGTTGATTTTCCGCAGCCATTCTCGCCAATAATCACAAAGGCTTGCTCGGCTCCCACGGCAAAATTGATGTGAGAAATGAGGGGTTTGTCATACCCTACTTCCAGCTCTTTCGTCTCCATCACGTAGGGGGCTTTCATGGGCTTCGCGTCAAAATGAACGAAAAAATCACTCTTGTCCATGTCGGGTCGTTCAACCTGTTCACGTTCATCCAGCATTTTTCGACGATACTCACTTTGACGGACGTTCTTGGGAGCGGTGCCAATCTTGTTTATTTTTTCCAATTGCACGCGGCGGTAGTTTTGTTCATTCTCAAATGCCTTCTGCTGAGCGTCAAACTGCTCGACGCGGGCGCGCAAGTAAGTGTCGTAGTTTCCATTGTATTTGATCACGCGACCATTTTCAATTTTCAAAATAGTGTCTGCTATTCGGTTCAAAAAATAACGATCGTGCGTCACGACTAAAACGGTTCCCTTGAACGTGCGCACAAATTCTTCGAGGGTGTTGAGTCGGTCAAAATCCAAGTGATTGGTGGGTTCATCCAACAGCATGACATCGCAGTTCGCACAAAAAATTTTGGCGAGCGAAAGAATAGCCTTCTGACCCGTGCTGAGCTCAGACACTTTTTTAGAAAACAATGTTTCGGGAATCTTGAGTTTTTTCAACACGTCTTTAACATTGGCCGCGTTCGCATTTTGAGTTTCCTGAGCGGCTTTGGCTTGAAGCAAGGAATATCTCTCCGTGAGCGCGGTGAGCTTCTTCATGTCATTATACACGTTCGAGTCGGCCATCTGGTTTTCTATTTCGACAATCTCTTGAGCGTACGACGACTGGTTTAGTCCTTTTTCCAACTCTTCCAAAA
>CAZKAN010000032.1:0-7650 GCA_964550925.1 uncultured archaeon
GGGGTGTGACCCTCACTTCCACTATTCTTTATGTTTATACGGCGGACGTGGATTTTAAGGTAGCGTATTCGCTTTTCCCACCTGTATGTTTAAGAACTTCAAAAGGACATTATTGCCAACGCAGCCTTTTTGATTTTTCAAAATGCTGAGTAGTTAAGCCGTTTAACCAACAACTGAGGGGGAATGTATAATGGGCTTTTTAGACAAGGTTTTTACAAGTCAGACGGAACAAGTAGATGTTGAAGATTTTTTGAACAACATGGATGTGGAAGAAGAATCCACTTTCGAGGACGCAGATGCGTATGTTAAGCCTATTACCTTGCGCGGCGCCGAAGACATGTCTGCCGTTGAGCACGAGTTGAAGGAAGGAAACTTGATCTTGTTGAACATCGAGGATGCTCAAAAGCGCAACCCTAAAGGTTTGCGAGACATGGTCATTTCCATCAAAGACTTGGTTTCACGCATTGATGGGGATATTGCGGGAATTGCCCAGGGACGCTTACTCGTCACCCCGGCTCGCGTCAAAATCATGAAGCGAAAAGTTCCTCAGCAATAAATCAGTTCTTTTTTTGGAATGGGGAAGACAATTCCCCTTCTTTTTCTATTTTTTCATTCGTGTTTTTCGTATTTCTGGGTTTTGGTCAAACTTTTTCAACGATTAATGCTCACCTTTTTGAACCCTGCCCGCTTGTCATGTTTAACGTATGTCCAAGCTTGAACTCCCGTGTTTACCCTTGAAAGTCAAGGCCGATGAAGTCAAAGAACTCGTTCAAGAAGAATTGGATGAGAATAATTGGGGAGAAATAGACGTTCCCACCCCCGAAATTGATCTCATTCCGTATTACGTGTTTAGCTTTGACTCGTTTTCGGAAGTCGAGGAAGAAAAATCCAAGATTAGGAATGTGGAAGAGAGTACCCAAGGAACAAGCAGTCTGAATGCCGTGAAAAATAGTTTGGATGAGGTTATTGCGGAAATGGTCAACCCAGACGGTATTCAATCGAGTTTTGATGAACCATCTAAAGTCAAAGTCAATGTGAAAAATCCTCGTTTTAGTTTAGATGAAGCAAAAGGCGTGGCGCAGATTAAGATTGCGGCCCAAGAAAAAGTTCCCAAGTCAAACGTTCACATTCATGGTATGCGTTTAGTATACGTTCCATTCTGGGTGTACAAACTCGAATTGGATGAGGATAATGAAGTAAAATTACGCATCAATGGTTTTTCGGGCGAATTTGAGGGAGAAGAGAGCGGTATCCCCTATCAAGGGAGCACGGCCACCGAGCTTGCAAAACAAACGCTTTCCGACCTGCGCTCTCCCGAAGGATGGAGTACATTTCTCACGAATTGGGGGAACGATTTGGCATTGTTATTCCAACCCAGCAAGGAACACCCTAACCGGTGGATGATGATCCTCGTATTAGTACTCATTGCTCTTTTCTTGCTCGCCCTGGGTTTCGTTAAACTTCCCACGCCGCAATAGTATTTTTGGGAAAAAAAGTACTGCGGAGCAATAACGCTTCACCAGCACGACCTATCGGAAGCGGCTAGGCAAATTCAAACAGGCTTTTTTGCGTCTGTTTTTCGGGTGGAAACACGGCGTTGATTTCGGTTTCTGCTAAATTAATGCGTTGTTTCAAGTATTCACTTAAGTTGTGCGTGTAGATGAGGTCTTTAGCAATGTTCAAGTATTTTCGCACGCTTCCTTCGGCAATCGTGAGGATGACGTTTCCTCCTTCACACGTGTGGCAGCTCCCTGAGAGTGGAATGCGTCGATACTTTGCATTGCATTTGGTGCAGCGAAACGTTTGGCGTGAAAATGCGCGCGTGTTACCAATAATGTCGGGGAACAAGTGTGAGACAATGACCCGTTCAAGTGAATCCTGGAATTGGATAGCGACGAGTTTTCCTTGGAGTTTAGCTTGCGTCTTGAGTTTTTCTTCCATACTTTTGAGTTTGGTATACGTGCTCTGCGTCGGACCAGAATCAAATTGTTTAGTGGAGTGAGAAAAGTGTAGTCCCGTGTATTGGTCATTCTTCGCGAGTTTTTTCTTCACGACGGGCACTTCTTCGACTTTGGGTTCGGAGAATGTGAGTGTTTTGTCATAAAACGTGGCCGGATACTTGGTACACGTCTCCATTTCGTATACTTCATCATCAATTTCCTGCGGGTTGAGCGCCATCGTGAACACTAATGGTGCGTCCATCCTCCCTCCGCGGGATTTGCTCAAATACGTGTATGAAAAATTGAGTAGTGCGTCCATGAGCAACATCACACTGTCTTGATCCCCATCAATGTTTCGTCGTTTACACATCACGAAGTACGGGTGCCCCCACCCTAAACGTGTTTTACTATACCCGATGACACGTCCAACGATTCCCGCACTCGTGTGGGGGGCGAGTCCGATGACTAATTGTCCAATAATATCATTTCTTGTTTTGGCGTTGTAGTAGGATTTCATTTTGTAGAACTTTACGAGCAAATCGTCCACGAAATGCGTGCCGCGCAGCAACCAGTCCCCGCACCCTTCATTCACAATAATGTCTTGCACGAACATTTCCACGAGCTGCGTATCCTGCGTGAGCGGGTTGCCATCCACGTCATAATGGTATCCTAATTCGTTTGCTTTTTCCACGCTCATTCCTATTTCTTTGGGATAAAAGTGCGTAATCGGCGCGTTGAGTAACTCAAACCTTCCGGTGCCGTCGCGGAACACATGCAAATCATGCTTCGCGCGCAGTATTCCTTTTTCCATGGGTTCGGGGAGTTTTTCATCGGAGATGAGTCCTTTGACTCCTTTCACGGGATCGGGAATGCGTTCAATCATGTTCTTGGCGGCCCATTCCAACTCGTTGCGCAAGTTAATCGTGTACTCGCTCCCTTGTTTAGCGGGGAAACCGCATCGTTCGCACTTGTTTTGCGTGTTGATGGATAAGCATTCTTTGTTGCTGCACACGTACACAGGGCTTGTTTTTAGTTGGCAGGTCAGGCAAAATCTTCTCGCGTTGATTTCGTGGCACTTCGTACACTTGTATAAGCCAATCTCCACGCTCACTTTTCCCGTTCGTTCAGCAGTGGCTTTTCCCTTTACGGTAGTGAGTCCGGCCGCGCGATTAATCGATCGTGTGCTTCCCCCCGATAGTGCAATGGGGAACAACACGTGCGGGTTTCCTTTCATCGTTCGCGGAGTGGCCGCTTCCGGCCTCCCCATTCGTCCGCCGGAGAAAAATCCTACTTTGTCACGCACAACCAGTCCAGCGGCGCGTGAGAGAAGGGTGAGCGTCGTGTCTTCTTCGAGCACCGGTTCCACGTTATTCCGGGCAAATAATCGCAACGCTTCGGATGTGTTTTCGTCGAAGCAGATGAAATTGTTTTCAATCGTGTGGGGTATCCCCGCGTGTTCGAGTCTTTTTTTGGTTTCCGCGTTATTCGTCAAACGTAATAATCCTAATCCCGCGGTTTTTTCAGTTGCTTCGCGTAATTCATCAATCATTTTCTTCGATTCTTCAAGCGTCCATCCTTTGTAATACCACGTGTAATTAGGATGAAGCGGCACGCTCAATTCTTCCGATACTTTCACCGCGTCCGCAAGTGAAATAGAAAGGAATGGATTCGTTAAAAGTGGTTGCACGTCCACGCTGGTTTTTTTTCCTTGGTCAAGTTCGCGTTGCACGAGTTGGGCCCACCATTCCGGGACGAATGGACTTGGAGTGAGTGGGTGTGCGGCTTTACGATAGTCTCCCAACGTGACGAGCATGTCTCCCACAAACAATATTTTTTCCACGTGGGGGCGTACACGCAATGCTTCTTCTGCCGTGTTGATTTGTTTCACGCTTCCATCTTTCAATAATACTGTAGGACCGTCAATCGTGTCAACTGGAAAGAGTTGAGCCGCCTTTCCGGGTCGTTCAATACGTACGTGTGTTCCTACCGCGATGAACTCGTCCATCAAGTACATGAACGCGGGATTGACTCCTTTTCCGGCACAACCCGTGTTACGTGAACGGCCGTAACGTAAACGGAATCCCCCCCACGCGGAAGGGTATGCAATGAGTGGCCTTCCCGCGGCCACTCCTTCTAAGTATTTCCAATTTGGTTTCAACTCGACGACTTGGTCGGCTTTTTTTTCAACTTTGATTATTTTTTCGAGAAAACTCCAATCCAATCCGAGTTGTTTGGACCAGGATAATACTTTCAATGCTTTCAACGCCAATCCTTCCGTGATCACGAGTGCCATCCCCCCGCGTACGCGGTTCGTGGGAATGCGGGGAAGGTTTCTCCACGCGGTGACTTCCAAATCCTCGGTGGGGATACCATTCACACACACGGGGCATCCTTTCACAATGATTTTTGTCTCCTCGAGTGTCATTTTGATTTGACGCGAAACCACGTCCGTTTGATAAATATCCACTTCTTCCGCGTATCGTTCTATTTCTTCATTCGTGGGTTGGTATTTTCCGAGTTTGAGCAAATGTTGTGCGTAATCCCCCAGAATGAGGGGCAATACGGCCGCACTCGCTCCCGCGGCACGAATGGGGCCGGCGAAATAGATGTCTACAAACTTGGTTCCATCCGGGTTGTCAACGAGTTTAACGTAGGGGAGTCCGTCCAACGGTGCAACGACTACTCCTTCCGTCATTATCACGAGGCAGGTTTTGATTCCTTGTTCGATTCGTTTTTCCATGTTGGGTTCGTGGTACCAGTCTGCTTCTTCGAGCACGATTTCTTTGAACAGTTGAAAGAGTGCTTTCATTCGGTCTCCCTTGTTTTGTTCTAACACCGCACGAAAATGAGCTGCCACTCCATGCGGGCCCGCGAGTTTCTCGGTGCGGTCCGCTAAGTCTGTCACGGGAATACACTCTACTTTCGGGTTCACGTCAAACCCGGTGGCGCGTGCCCGTGTTGAGAGTTCAAATTGCTCCTCTACTTGCGTGATGAGTTTCTCAAAATATTTTTTTGTTCGTTCGTCACTCACAACTAAATCAATGGCTTTCATGCGTGTCCCCCCTCATGGGGCAGGTTTCCCGCACTGGCGAGTCCGCCTTCTCCTTTGTCAAATCGGCTTTCACGAATGGTCGCGTGTTTGAGAGAAAATTGAGGCACTCTTCCGGGGGTGTTGATGAATCCTTTGGATGCCGCATATGCAGAAGTGGTTTGCCAGCACCCATTGTTGATGATAGTAGTTCCACGGTATTGCGCGTACGCATTGTAGTGGTTGTCTCCCCCAATGTACAAATCAGGGTGTTCGCGCACGAGCATGTACGCTTTGGGCTCGGGAGCATACGGGTGTTTGGTCCCGTACACGCTCATCAAATCACGCTTAATCAACAATTCTTTGATGACTTCTTCCGGCTTCGTGGGGGGAATATTCATGGCAAACATGCCCCCAATGAGTCCGCTCCCATGATAGACGAGTGTTTTGTGTCCTTCAATTTCCAGCCACGCGGGGGAAGGTAAAAAGTGCACGTTTTTTTGTTTGTATAAATTGGGGGTCATTTCTTTCAGGATAGGCGGCTGCGGGTCGTGCCATCGGCACGGGTCGTGATTTCCAGGAGTAATGAATATTTCCAAATGTTCAGGCAATTGTTGAATATAGTTTTCGAATTGCCGGTATTGTTCATAAATGTCTTTGACTTCTAACTCGTTAATTTGATTGGGGTACACGCCAATTCCATCCACTAAGTCTCCGGCGATTACTAAATATTTTAGTTTTCCCACGCGTTCTTTTTCCGAGTCCGTTCCCACGCGCTGATTCATCCACTCAATGAATTTTTCCCACCACGGACGAATGAATAGTTTGCTCCCGATGTGAATGTCACTTGTTACGCACACGCCCAAATCCACATCACTTGTTTTAGGTTTTCGTTGCGGCAAGTCCGGCCACGAAAAATCTTTGACAATCATTAATTCTCCCGTGCGTGCGAGCTTGCATTTCATTCCCACCACATCATCATCCGTCAAGCGTTTGGCTTTCGTGATGAGTTCTTCATCGGACGCAGGAATGAGTGCTTTTCCGTGACCATCCATGTCTTCAATGCTCAACAGGATGTGTCCATTCTTCGTGGATTTTTTTTCGGTGATCATCACCACCACATCAAACTCGGAATCTCTTCCTTGTCGATCAATTTTGGCTAATGAGCGGGGTTGATATCCCCTGTTTTTGAGTTCGTTATGCAAAAATGTGTACTTGTCTTGGAATAGTTGGAGAAAATCCAGTGCTTTTCCTTTGGATTCTGAACTTCCGGAATAATTCAAGTGGTGTAAGATGCGATAATTGGGCGAGTATTCGCTCGCGAGTGGTTTTTTCACGTTGAGCGTACTTTCCGTGGTTGAACTAGGATAGAGTGACAATGGTTCGAGTGCTTTGGCTTTGCGTTCCACGTGGACGCGGGTAATCATGAATGTGTTTTCCAACGCGAGGGTATCCAAAATAGACTCATAATTAGTTGAGCGTGTGAGCAACTCTAACGCGTCCGCATGAATCATGAGCCCTTTTTTCTCGGCGTGCGCGAGTATTTTTTCCCGTGCGTGCACGTTAGAATTGTTGAAAGTAGGCGCGTTGTTTTCCGGCAGGGGAGTATTTTCTCCCGGTGTTAGAATAGTGTTTTCGTCCATGGTTCCTTACCCGAGTTTTTCTTTCAATGTCTCGAGTTCGGAAATAATCGTCCACAAGTCCGTGCGCGAATGAGAGGGCAAATTGATGTCATTGCTCACGTCATCCAACAAGTATATCGCTCGCGAAATAGCTACATCATCGGTCGCAGACACAATGACTTTTTTCGCTTCTTCCACGGCTGCTCTAATGTTGCGAGGCACGGCGTTATCGTCCATGACTCCCCCCATGAGTTCAGCGATGGCTGCAATATCGTTTTGTACTTTTTGGATGTCCACTTTCTTTTTGGGCATAGGAATCCCCTATGGTTGACGGTTTATTAAATCGATTATTCGCCGATGTCAAGGCATAGCATCCAATCAAAGGATGCCAAACGTTGAACGTTTTTGTCTTACTTAAAGGGAGTGGTTGCGCGAGAAATAATCACTCAACACGTTTTATCGTGAAAATCCGAGTGCTCTCCAGACGTGGTCTTTCAACCCGCTGTCCATTCCTTCTCCTTCTCTCACCGCGTCCACGCCAAACAAGTTGTGCGTGGCGTCTAGTTGTTCGTGCGTGGATACATCACACTTGTTGATGACGATTACAAACGGCACGGGGAAGAGTTTTTTCAATCGTTCATACAAGGCGTGCTGCTTTTCAAGCGTGTATCCCGCGTTGGGCGTGGGGTCCACGACAAACAAGACGCACGTGGCCAAGTGTTTGAGTGCAGCCAGGGCTTTCTTTTCAATCGGGTTATAGTTCGCATCCTCACGGTCTAACAATCCAGGAGTATCCATGACTTGCACGTCGCGATAACGCATGGTGAAGTACCCTAATTGCAATGATTTGGTCGTAAATGGATACGCCGCAATTTGGGCCTTGCTTCCCGTAAGTCTTTTGAGTAATGTGGTTTTTCCCGTGTTCGGATAACCTGCCAAGATGAGGGTGGGCATTTCTACTTTCACGTCGGGCACTTCTCTCATGAGCGTGTTGGCGTGTTGCAATAATTCAATGTTTTTTTTCAAACTCTTGACAATGCTCGCACTGCGTCCAAAGAAT
>CAZKAN010000033.1:0-5928 GCA_964550925.1 uncultured archaeon
GATCTACCTCTCGCGCTGCAGCATCATGAATAATATATCGGATCTGAACATCGTTGTACTGGGATCGAATCCAAGTATCGATCCAAAAGCTTTCTGTACGAACAATTTCTTTCTGCTCGTCCCCATTCATGGTAATTTCTTTGGGAATGCTCACAAACGTCAAGGGAATTTGGTTAGCATTCTCATTCTCACGAATGGAAAAAGCAATAGGCAAGTTAGCCGTTGTTTTGCCGCTCGCCACAATACTCGTATTCACTTTCGTCGTGGACGTGGAGTCATTCACACGCACAACTAGTTTAACCAGGGCATTTTTTCCTTTATCCAAGACCACTTTGTCGGGAGTAAATGAAAAACTCACTCCAGGAATGGCGTGTTGGGTTCCAAACACAACCGTTTGAGTGGAATCTCCTTCATTGTACACGAGGAAGCTCATTTCCTTGGACTCGCCTTCCGTCATATCATAAATCGTATTTACGCTCTCCATGGTCAAATAATCCAACGCAAGCACGTTCACGTTTAATGATTGAACAATGGAATACCCGCCTGCGACTGCGGAGACATTCACGGTTTTCTTTCCCGCCGAAATGGAGGTGTCGGGAGTAAACGCAATGTTCAAATTGGCCGTGTCATGAGGCGCAATAGTTACCGCGTTGAGCGTGTATGGAATAGTTGTCTCCACGAAAAACTCCACGAATTGAGGTTCGTCCGTGAGATTCTTCACCGTAATGGGAACATTCGTGACGCGTAACTTGTGCAAATCATACGTCTTCGTGGGAAGTTTCACGGAAATAGTCTTAGTCGCGGGAGTGGGGCAATCATTCACACTCACCACGAATGGGCGGACCATCACCACGTCATTCGTTTCCGCGTAAACCGTTCCGGTGTATTTTCCCGTGTTTTGAGGAGAAACATTCACCTTGAATGTGACAAACTCTTCAATGCTATTTTCCAAGGTAATCGTTTCTTCTTCCGTGAAGGGGAGTAAAATAGGGTGTTCCGCGCGCAACGTGACATCCGTGTCATCGCTCGTGCGATTTTCCACTAAGACGGAAATACTCTCAACGTACTCGCCCGCACACACGGTTGAGTTAAAGGTTGTGAGTGTAAGGAAAGGATTGCTGCCCACATACACGGTAATAGGAACTTCCATGAGTTGGCCATCTAATTCTACTCTCACTTTACCCAAAATGGTTTCATGGTCTGCATCTTCTAACGCACGAATGGTTACGCCAATGGTTGCACTCTCGTAGGGGGAAATAGTGAATGTTTTCACATTGGGAATAATTTTCAAATCGTTTTCAGATGAAATCCCCGTAATTTTAACAGTATGCGGGGCAAAATCATTATTTTGAATAACTAAAGGAAGTGAAACGGATGTGTTTTCCAATAATGAAACCGACGCAGGGGAATCAAATGACGCCGTAAAGGGAATAGCGTTCACTAATGGAAGCAGGACCAACACGCCCAACACGAATCCAAAGACTTTCAACAGGTTATTCATTTTCGTTTCCTCCCCACACGCGGTTCTTGACACGCGCAACTAATGCAATTCCTAAAATCACTATTAACACGATCAACACGACATCCAACACACTGACATTTGACACGTTAGGAAGCGAAAATGACGCAGCGGAAAAAAATCCAGTAATGGAACTTGTTGAAATGAATGAACCGCGCACCATACGCACAACAAGGGGAATGGATTTCGTTTCCCCCAATGAAGTCACGCGAATCTGTCCCGCGTAGGAGTCACCAACGCTCAACACGGACGCAGGAGTGAGAGTCAAATCCACCGTCTTCGTGTCGCGCGGACCCACGACAAATGAAGGGGAAGCGTCCACCGTGAAAGGACCGCTCGCTGAAAAAGTGTAACTCATTTCGTTAGATGAGGAGTTGGTAATGGCCAGCGGAAAGACTACTTTCTGATTGCCTGAAAAAATAACTTCCGTTGAATTGGTTTCAAGGGAGAAAGCTCTCACGAAAGTGAGGGCGAGGAAGAAGCTCAGCACAATAATCACGAGCTTGGCGCCATTCGACATGGTTGGTTTGGACGACATAGGGATAGGCTCATTCACTAATTCATGTGAATAATAAGAATAGGGGCCTATCTTTTATTTAAACTGACCGGGAAGCCATATATACAGGTTACGATGCTTGACGAGTATATTGCAGTAAATGAGCTAAATGCCCAAATCATGCACTTTAACGAGGAAGTGGCCAATAGCCGCCAATCCGCCCAGGTTGAGAGCACATTCCCCGGAGTCAAAACCATCCTTTTAGCCCATGAAAAAGGGTTTGTTTTGGCCATCGCGGAGGGAGTGCGGAAAATCAATTTCAAGGCTATTGAAACCATCCTCCAAACGCACAACGTGCGATTAGCCACGCCCAAAGAGGTCGAGGAAGTCACCGGTTATGAAGTGGGAGGAGTTCCCCCCATTTCCATCTATGGAACACCCACCCTCATCGATGAACGCGTCATGAGTCACGCATGGGTGATGGCAGGAGGGGGAGACAAGTTTTCCCTGCTCAAAATTCAGACGCGCGACATTTTAGAACACGCATTTGAAGCACGCGTCGCAGCAATTGCCGACTAAAGAGTGACTAATTAGCAACCGTACAGCGTGCAGCTAACATAGAAATCGTCATCCGCGTACGTGATATTCAACGCGGAATGAACAGGCATTCCGTAATAGCTTCCTGAAATGTAGTGTCCCGCATACGAAGGATGGGCATACGTGTTGTACGTGTAGCCGGTTCCGTAATAATAATTAGGAACGGCATACGATCCTGAACCATATCCATACGGATAATAGCGTCCGCCGCCCATCACCGGATAACCGGAGTTAGGCGCGTACGAATTGTAGACCCATCCTGAATACGGAGATGAGGGAACGTACACGCTTCCCGCGTACACTTGATTTGTGTTCCACGTGTCCGCCACGAGCGGCCAGGCGTGTACCAGTGAAGTAAATGAAAGTAAAATCAATCCGAGCAAAGCAAGTTTGGTGTTCATACAAACCACCTGTCATGTATAAGTATAAAATGCGGATTGATTCGTTTCCCCTAAAAAACGACAATCGAAGAAACTTTTGAGAAAAGTTTCATCAAAATTCGTACAAAGAAAAGAAAGAGGAGGCGATTGCTCGCCTCAGAATCGTTTATTCAAAAGTCAAAGGGCTTGACAGTCTTTCGTCCGCCTTGTGAGCATCGCTCAACCGCTCGCTTAATGACTTTTTCGACTTCATCGTTCAACGCATCGTATGCGTCGGATGACATCATCATGTCCTTTCCGCGAATGAAATCCGCGACCTTGCTCTTGACAATGAATGTTTCGCTTGCCATAGTATATTCCTCCCAATCCTTGCCCAATCGAGGAATAACCCCCAATAATGGGCACCTATAGAATGAGGCCCTGCCCGACTATATAAGGATTAACCCATAAAACCCCTCAAAATGGCATTTTAGGGGCAATTGGGAGTAGTCATTCCGAATTCAACAAAATAGCGTAAGCCATCCGGATGTCGCATCGGCCTTTTTGTCTTGCGACAAAAACCCCGGGGAAAAAGAACATTAAGCCGTCCGTGTGCCCATCACTCATCATGGTATCAGAGCGTTGCATGTCGTCATTCGGCCACAACCATACACGGGCGCGGGCTAAAAATCCATCCCTCAGATGGGGGGTCGTTCAATCAGGGAAGACAAATCACTCTTCGATGAGGAAGGAATGCCTGCCTCTGAGCCGGTTGTTGAGAGAATGGGCTTGTAGCCGAACGTGTCATAGTATTGTAACAGTTTGAACAAGTACGCCGCGGCAATGAATCCGACAATCTCCATGACGGTGAAAATGAATCCCGCGACTAAGGAGAAGAACCAACCCACCGTTAATGGAACAGCAAAGAATAATCCCGCTAAGAACACGCGCAACAAGCGTTCGCGCTGCTTGTAAATGTCCGCTCTCACGCGCGTAAACACGCGACGAAAAACCATATCGGAAGCAATTCCAGCCAGGACACACAATCCGATAAATATCGCGTGCGCACTTGGACCGGTGACATCCACAATCTCATTCACGGAATAATACACTTGGTTAGAAAAACCCCCTACCGTTTCCACAATCGTGCGGGGAATCACGATGGGTGTTCCTTCCACGATGACATTGCCATTCTCGTCCGTGTCAATCAACTCGTCAATCTTAGGAATGATACTGCCGCCCCCACCGCCGCCACCTCCGCCTCCGCCTCCGCCAGTATTTCCATTGCCTGGAGGAGTGGATGGATTCGAATTAATGTTAAATGAAAAAGAAGGATTGGATGAATTACCATACACATCCAACGCGTTCACCACCACGGAAACACTACCGCTCGAAATATTTCCAGGAAACGGCGCGGTACACGCCGACGTTTGACCATTCGGAATACACGCGGCGGGACCGGAATTCCCATTAATGATAACCACTTGCGAAGCAATCCCCGAATAATCACGCAGGGTAAATGATACTTGCGCGGGAGGAGATGAAACAGTCCCGGACGGAGAAGACTGTGTAATAGTGGGTCCCGTCGCGTCAAACGTTACTTGATTAACCGTGGCTACGGCACCCAACCAATTATCTTGCAGTGCGGAAAAAGTAAGCGAGTATACTCCCTCAGGGATGGAAGAGGTAGGAACAAACGAAAACGTACAATTGTAATCAGCCCCCAATTTTACACAACCCGATTGAGTAGTGCCAAACAGGGAAATGGGATACGTTCCTAACAATGGATTGTTGCCTCCCGATTGACCCATAACACTTAATTCTAATGATTGAGCAAACCGAGGATTTGTCACACTCACCACAAATTGCCGCGTGGAGGGACCCGTCCAAAGCGATAATGGAACAGGCGATTGAACAACGATTCCTGATTGTGAAATATCCAGTGTAATCTGCCCGGGAGTTGAAACAACAGTCGAATTGCCAGAAGAATCACGCGCAACTAATGTAAGATAATACACGCCATCCGGCACGGATAATTGAGTTGCGGGATCAAACAATAGAAGTTCAAGTGTGCACAATTCCGTAGTAAAAAAACCATTGTTGCCCGTGCACGTGTCCGTGTACGCCGAGTTGCCTGCCTGAACAACACTCAAGTCGACATTCTCACGCAAAACATACGTTGTTCCTTGGGGAGAAGGAGACAAGTACGCAGACACATACAAGTCATCCGCACTTTCGGCATCCGAGACAAAAAAAGAAGTGGATTGCGAATACGCATTCTGTGAAACGGATTGCCACGTGGTGGGAGTAGACGGCGACACGAGTGAAACCGCAGGCGGTGTTCCGCTGGAAGAAAAAATACTACTAAGAAATGCGGACGTGGATGTGGAAGTTCCCCCCAACCATTGCACTAATGATTCGGTGTCCGGCGTGGCCGTTGTCAATTGACTCGCCCCGCTTACATCAGAGAAACCATACCACGAAAACGATTGACCAGTAGTAGACAAGCGATTCAAGGAAGGAGTGCCAACAGCAGGAGAAGAAAACACACCAAACAATTGACGATTACCCGCTAATTGCCCGGTGGCTAAAAGAATAGCCTCCGCATCATCGTATGGAGAAACCTGCACGCCAAAACTCTGAATAGACGTCAACGCGTTCACGGGAGAAAAAGATGAAGTGCCATCCACCCAAGTGGTGGGGGTAGTTGTATCCGCAAAACAAACAGCCCCGCACTCCCACGCGCGAATGGAAGTGTTTTCCATCACCCCAACGAGAATTCGTTCTTTTCCTTCCGAAACATAGGGAAGAGAAAAATTTCCCGAAGCAATCGCAAAAGGCGCACCCCATGATTGGGAACCGGATTCAAAACGAGAAACATACAACGCAGGAGTAGTATTGCCCGGAGACGTGTTGTCCAACCACACTGCAACCATGTCATTATCAAACGCCGCGAC
>CAZKAN010000033.1:5938-7602 GCA_964550925.1 uncultured archaeon
GACGTGAGGGGCACGCGGATACCCATTATTTTGTTCCGCGACATTAGTCCCCGTAGCGGGAGAATCCCAATTGGAGTGGGAGGATGAACAACTTGTTGATGTGTCACAAAAACGGTCTAATACTCCCGGAAAACGAGTCACAAGATTGGTCAATTGATCATCAAAAATAACGTGAACACGATTCAACACGTCCACGCTCAACGAAGGCTGGCCAAACGCATACAACCACTTCGAAGTAGCCTGGCCCGGATTCGACTCAATCAAGAGAGGGTCCATGATTGAAATAGCACTCGACCACGCGGGAGAAGAACCGCAATTCGTTTGCGTACAACGCGCGTAATACACCGCACTCGTCACGGGATTCGTGGACGTGTCACGGGCTTCAAACGCTAACTCAACACCCCCCGATTGATTCAACACTAACGCGGGTTGATTCACTTGAATGGCGGAAAGGGAAACACCACCCGGCAAATTAGTTTGCGACACGAGTGCTTTCAATGTAAAGGGAGGAGACCACGTCACACCCCCATCACTGGTGGCAGAAACCCACGCGTCAGAATCTGATTCCGCGACCACGACCCAATTCGTTTTGGAACGCCTAACAATCTTATGACCGCGAATATCTCCCGCAGACAAATTAGTCAACTGATTAATGACACTTTGACTTTCGACCCCAACCATCCAACCGGATACCGTATTTTGATTCACGCACACATCAGAGGGACTGCAACACTGCGCAGAAACAGCCGCGTGCCAACCCCAATCTCCTGAAGAAGCAAATGCCGTGCATGACAGGGGTGCTTGCTGCGAAATTGACGAAACACACAACACATTAGAGGAGGACGCGTCGCACGTCGATGCATCACACACGCGAGCATACGCAAAACCGGAACCCGAGCAATATGAATCAAAGGCAGTGAAACCGCCTACGGGGGTTGGGCTAGAATTAGTCGTCGTCCCTCCAGTGGGGGTGGAACCGCTGCCTGAAAACCCGGCCCCCTGCGCGTGCACAAATGAAAAAAATACCCCACTAAACAAGCCAATCAAGACAAGCAACAATACCCAACGCATGGAGCAAAACACCTAATCCGAGGCTAAAAAACCTTGCTTTTCACGTTGAACGGATAGGGTTTAAATGGAGTTTTGAACACGTTTAACGTATTACGAATGGGAGGAACATTCAATGGCAGACGAAGAAAAAATGGACGTCCAAGAAACGGAAACAACGATCACGGACGAAGAAGGAACCATAGAAGAAAGCAAACTCCCCTTCCCCCGCGCAACAGTTACCAACATGATGCGCCAATACTTAGATGACGGTAAACAAATCAAGGGACAAGTCAAAGACGAAATGAACATTTGGTTAGGAAAAATGGTTGAGCGCATCGCCCAAAAAATGAACGCACACCCGTATACGTACGTGGATTACGGCATGTTCAAAGAAGCCATTGAACCCTATGAAAAAATCCAGGATGTGGAACAAGAAAAAGAACACATCATCAAACAATTAGAAGCCGTCAAATCAGCGTGTGACGTGTTGATTAGAGAAGTTGACCGAAAATTTCAACTTTGAAAAACAATGCCCGTGCCAGGCAGTGGCACCATTCTATTTTTTTCAATTAAAACACTATGATTTTTTTATTTCATCAAACAACGGAATCGTC
>CAZKAN010000034.1:0-1718 GCA_964550925.1 uncultured archaeon
AACACGTGGAAATTAACTTGAATGAATTAGAACCCATGATCGCCTGCCCCTCTTCTCCGGATAATGTGAAGAAAGTGAGCGAAGTCGAAGGAACGCCGGTGGCGCAAGTACTTGTTGGGAGTTGCACGAATTCATCCTACCGAGACTTGAGTATTATTTCATCTATTTTAGAAGGAAAAGTCGTGCACGAACACGTGAGCATGGGAGTGAATCCTGGTTCGAAACAAGTACTGGAAAACATTACCGCGTCGGGAAAATTATTGCAATTCATTTCCGCAGGCGTGCGCGTAAACGAAAGCGGATGCGGCGGATGTATTGGAATGGGACAAGCCCCTCCCTCGGGCGCAGTATCGGTGCGAACATTCAACCGAAACTTTCCTGGAAGAAGCGGAACGCCAGATGATAAAGTGTATTTGTGCTCGCCCGAAACAGCGGCCGCGTGCGCCATTTATGGAAAAATTACCGACCCACGCAAGCTAGGAGACTATCCTAAAGTAGAAATGCCCGAGAAATATTTGGTGGATGACCGAATGATTATTCTGCCGAGCTTGCACCCGGAAAACGTTCAAGTGATTCGCGGACCCAACATTGCTCCATTGCCTCTGGCGGAAGCATTGCCAAACACGATTGAGAAAAAAGTCTTGTTGAAAGTGGGAGACAACATTTCAACGGATGGAATTATGCCCGCGGGAGCGAAGATTTTACCTCTCCGAAGCAACATTCCAAAGATTTCGGAATATGTGTTTTCACCCATTGACCCCAACTTTGCCAAAAATGCACGCGAGAACAACGGTGGACTCGTGGTGGGGGGAGACAATTACGGCCAAGGAAGTTCGCGCGAACACGCGGCATTGGCACCCATGTATTTGGGAGTGAAAGCAGTGATTGTGAAATCATTCGCACGCATCCACAAAGCCAACTTAATTAATTTTGGAATACTCCCACTTGAGTTTGTGAACCCAACGGACTATGACAAAATTAACGCAGGCGATGTGTTGGTGTTGGATGGATTGCACGCACATTTGAAAGGAAATTCGCACGAACTTGTTTTAGTAAACAAAACCAAGAATGTGAATATTCCGGTGAAAGAAGAATATACCGCACGACAACGCGAAATGCTGCTCGCGGGCGGACTCTTGAACTACACCAAGAGCAAGAACGCAGCATAAAAAATAATAACCAAAAAATTGGAGAAAAAAACCCAGGAGTTGAACAAAAATGGCACACGACGTAACATTGATTTTAGGAGATGGAACCGGACCCGAATTAGCACGCGCAACCAAGAAAGTTTTGGACGCGACGGGAGTCAAATTCAACTGGGTAGAACAAGAAGCGGGAATAGACGTTTTTGAAAAAACAGGAGACCCGTTCCCCGACACGTTGATTGAAACCATCAAACGAACGAAAGTGGCGATCAAAGCGCCCATCACTACGCCGGTTGCCACGGGCTTTCGCTCGGTGAATGTAAAACTGCGAAAGGATTTGGATTTGTACATCAACTTACGCCCGGCCAAATCATATCCGGGAGTGCGTTCACGCTACGAAAACTTGGATTTAGTTATTTTCCGCGAGAACACGGATGACGTGTATGTGGGAATAGAATTTGAACAGGGAAAACCCGAAACAAAAGAATTAATTGCGATGCTAAACCGCACGCACCCCAAGGAAATTATTCCGCAAGACATTGGAATATCCATCAAACCTATTTCGGAAATGAA
>CAZKAN010000034.1:1728-5785 GCA_964550925.1 uncultured archaeon
CGGTGCACAAAGCCAATATTATGAAACACACGGATGGACTTTTCTTGAATGTGGCACGCAAGGTCGCGGAGAAATATCCTCAAATTCAATTTGAAGATGTGATTGTGGACAACATGTGCATGCAATTGGTGCAAAAGCCGGAAGTGTATGATGTGTTGGTGCTGCCTAATTTGTACGGGGATATTATCTCGGATTTGTGCGCCGGACTCGTTGGAGGATTGGGCGTGGCGCCGGGAGCGAACATTGGAAAGGATTTAGCCATATTCGAAGCTGTTCATGGGAGCGCGCCAAAATACAAGGGAATGAATAAGGTTAACCCCACCGCGATGCTTTTGTCCGGAGTCATGATGCTCCGCCACTTGAACGAGTTGAAAGCCGCAGACACGCTCGAACAGGCGATTGCGAATGTGATTAAAGAAAACAAAAACGTCACATACGATTTGAAGCCTAAAGGACAAGAAGAATCTGCGGTAGGCACCAACGAAATGGCGGACGCGGTGATTGCCGAGTACAAAAAACTCAGCCACGCATCAACGAGTCAACGGGCGCACGCGGATTTGTACGCACAACCCGAACGGAATAAGGATTACGACTTCTAATTTTTTGCTATACTAAATCGATTATAGCAAACGATTATAATAATCGAAAACACCAGGCTGGTATGGTTATCCCTCAACGTGCGCGGAAATGGGTTCGCAAACAAATTGAACGAATACCCGCAGTACGACAAGGTAAAGCTATTGTCCGAGGAAAACGTGCGATGGCATTGCGTATTCGCCTAAACAAGCCGAAGGTTCGGAATCAATTGCTAGGGGAATTTGGACAATTATACCAGAAACACCAATCACCTAACGCAGAGACGACTAGAGCGCCCAACCGAGCATTCACCATTTTAACTAAACGAACAAAAGGAATGGACACCACGACGGATGAACAAACATTTGATCGATTGATGGAAAAATTAGCCACCGAGACGGCAGACCGGCGCGTGATGCAATTCACCAAAGAAAATGCGATGCTGGAACAAAACTACGCCGACATCATGGCTAAACGCATTGCGATACGCGAAATAGGAATCAATCACAATGACAAGGAATTAATCGAATTTATTGCACGATTGCCCGCGCACCAATTAAGAAGCAAAATGGCGACAATAGCAGAAAAACTAGGACGAAAAACAAAAAAATTCGTCGAGATATATGAAGCAGCATATCGGGAATTGTCTGAATAAAGGGGAAAAAACAGTCCATTCAAAAGACGCCTTTTTATGTGGTTACGATAGAGAATAATTATGAAACGGAACACGTTATTTTTTACAGGAATAGTTAGCGTATTTATTTTTGTAGCAATAGGAATAGGACTGGCCACAACGGCAGAGGCCGAATACCCCTTTTGCGCACACGCACATGATACACACAATATTGTTACCAAACAATTTGGAATGACACAGGAAAAATGCGAAAGTAATGCGCTCCAATCGTGCGATGCACAAATAAATATGACACAAGCTAGCTATGGGTCGCTGTGTGATACCTATTGTGATAGAAAAAATACCCAATTAGGACTTTCAGCAAAGAGCGCGTGCACAGATGAAGGTGCTTACAGCGTAAACCCCACGTGCCACATCACGAATGTGGAATGGACACAAATGACCACGGCACAACAACCAGGAGTATATCAAAAAGTACCCGCGTATCGATGCACGGCAGAAGCCACGATGCAACTCGATTGCTACTGCGTGCCACCAGGGTTATGGGAACCACCCCTCCAACAATAAAGCAAAAAAAAGTTTCTAAATTAGGCATCGGGCGAGTCAACGATTTCCAACACGTCCAACTCTTTACACACGCAGGGAACGCGCAACCAGTCTTTCAACGAGGGCTTGCTCCGCCCATCGTCGCCGGAGATGAATTCCTTAATGTAACAGCCCGCGGAGGCATGTAATTCGACTTCGATTGAATGGTCGCTAATGCGTTTGAAACTTTCTAAAATAATCCAGTGTGGTCGTTCTTTCATGACGCGGCGCTTCTCCACACGCGTGGGAGTCATTTGAAGAACATCCATCTTTTGCTCCAAAAAAGGAGTGAGAGGATTCATGTTAATTTTTTCGGGACTCTCCACAAGGGCGCGATATCGTTTCGTGTGATAGGCGCGCGTGATTTTTTCAACATCCTGAGCGTGACCGATTTTGAGGTCAAACAATTCCACTTTGTTTTTCAACGCATGATTAATGTGCACACGCAACTTTTCGATGTCCGTTGAACGAATGCGGGGGTTTTCAAGCGTTAATGCAAACGGACGCCCAACACCCAGCATGCGAACATCCACATCTTCGCGGCCGGCGCCGTGGAATAATACTTCTTTACACGCAAATTCTTTTTGAAAAAAAGGAGTAATGAGCTCTTGCACACTTTCTTTAGTGAGGACTTTCTCTCCCTTGCATTGGGGACAAATTTTTCCGTGCCGGCGACCAGCACCCTTGCATTCAAAACAAAAATGACGCGTCTGCGCAATGGTGCGCGCGAGTTTAGTGTAGCGCCCGGTAATGATGAGGGGAAAAATGTGCACTGCGACTTGATGGGTTATTTCATCAAAAACAATTTCAACATCCGGGTGTTGCAATACAGGTGTTTTAGTGGAAAATACAGCGTGTTTGGAAACCGCGTCGCGGAGATTTGTTAAAAGTGTTTTTTTCCCTTCCATTTTTTCCGTACGCAAGCCTAAGGAATACGTGGAAAAATCATAGGACTGAAGGACGTTTAACCATTCTCCACTCAACGCGGGGAGGGGCTTTTCCAGGGAATAGTGGTAAATGTGGACCATAACGTTAATCACTTACGAACTTGCGTGAAATAGGTTTTTAACGACCAAACAGAAAAAGGAAGAAAACACTAGTCATATTTTTCAAGACGAGCAATATCTTTACGCGAATACAAATGATTCTAGTAAACACCCATCTGCTGCGCATTCTCCGCCACCAAAGCATGCAATGCTTTCAATGCGTTATCAACCACCTCTCGATTGTGTTTGATTTGAGCAGCATTGAGTCCTTCATGTCTCCGAGCTTGAATAACACTTTTGTTTAATGCATTAAACAAGCGCGCCTTGCGCGCTTCACTAAATGCAGCAGAACCAAGAACGGATGCAAACAAACTAACAGGGAGCCCAATATTTCCCACAGTTGTCTGACGCAATAAGGCAGGAGACCCGGCCGCAATAACCCCAAAAAGTGCAGTTAGCGGATAATGTCCAAAATAAGTATTACGCTGTCCACTTTTTACGTTTACATTGACAATATCATTCACATTTTTTGGTTTGAAAGTCCCATTAATCAATGGTTCTTTTGCCTCTTCCAAATTATTTATCGAGTTCGCCAGAAAAGTCCCGAGTTTCTGATGATGCGCCAGTGATAGTTTAGCACTTCCGCGTCGCCACAAGGGAGGGCGAACCGCGCGAGCGTATTCCCTCGCAGAAGATTCACTCAAATTTCCAGCCCTGCGCAAAACACGCTTGGTTCGAGTGACAATACCCATGCAGATAGCAATCGCTTGACCATTATAAATATTTTTGCAAAACCCTACGGCGGTTTCGCGTCCCAGTCTTTTTAAGTCGAATAAAGTATGTTTAGCGTGTCTTCCGGTGCAAGGGGAAGGGCTCTCACACGGCCGCTACCTCAAGGGTGCCGTATACGAGGACAGGAACGTGAAACGTATGGCAGCAAAAGCAGAAATTAAGGAAGTTAAAGACCTCCCCGGAATCGGACCCCAAGCCGCGGAGAAACTATTTGGAGCAGGATACAAAAGCCTGGAAAGCATTGCCGTGGCATCCCCCATGGAACTCATTGAGGCCAGTGGATTAGGAGAAGGAACGGCTGAAAAAGCGATTAAAGCAGCCCGAGATGCATTAGAAATGGGGTATGAGTCCGCGGACATCCTTGCGGAGCGAAGGAAGCTAGTAGGACGCGTGTCCACGGGAAGCAAGGAACTGGATAAGCTTATTGGAGGGGGAATTGAAACCCAATCCATCACCGAAATTTATGGAAAGTTTGCCTCGGGAA
>CAZKAN010000034.1:5795-7556 GCA_964550925.1 uncultured archaeon
CCAATGGTGCTTTCAAACCGCTGTAACCGTGCAGAAAGCCGTGGAAGACGGCGGATTAGGAGGAAATTGTTTGTACATTGATTCGGAAAACTCCTTCCGACCGGAACGTGTGGTTTCCATCGCGGAATCAAATGGAATGAACCCCGATGAAGTGTTGAAGAATATTTTTGTCGCACGCGCATACAACGCGGACCACCAAATGCTGCTCGCAGACAAGGCAGCGGAAATGGTGAAAGAAAAAAACATCAAACTCGTGATTGTGGACTCGTTAACCGCGCAATTTCGTAGTGAATTCATTGGACGCGGACAACTCGCGGACCGACAACAACGATTAAACAAACACATGCGCACGCTTCAGCGTTTGGCAGAAGTGAATAATGTTGCTGTACTTGTAACGAATCAAGTCATGGAACGACCCGACATCATGTTTGGAGACCCCACTGCTCCTGTTGGAGGAAACGTGGTTGGACACGCAAGTAAAACACGATTGTATTTGCGCAAAGGAAAAGAGAATAAACGCATTGCAAAACTCGTGGACTCTCCCTCACTCCCGGATGGCGAAGCCGTGTACGCAGTCACGGAGCGAGGAATCGAAGACTGCGATGAATAATTAAAATCATTCAAGAGCGGGAGAAATCCCGCTCCATTTCTATTTTTTATCGACACCCATAAATACTCGAAATTAATTTTCACCGTATGACCGAACTATTCTATGATGAATACTTGAAAGCGAGCGAGAAATACAAGCAGAACGCGGGAGCGGCCAACGAAGCGTATGCCGCGTGGAAAAACGCTGCCATGGCAGCGGGGGCGATTGACAAGAAAACAAAAGAATTAATCGCATTGGGAGCGGCGTGCGCGATACAGTGTGAGTATTGCATTGATTCCCACTCACAAAAAGCCAAAGCGTATGGTGCAACCGAAAAAGAAATTGCGGAAGTGATACAGGTTGCAACCGTGGTGAAAGCCGGAGCGACTATATCATACGGAATCAAAGCGTTGGAGCATTTTTAGCAAAATCATCCACGACGTTTTTCATCATGCGAAGATAGTCTGACAAAAATGCGCGTGAATGACTCCCCAAAAAAGGGCGCAAGTACGTGAGAGCGGCTTCGACTTTAGAGGGGGGTTGTTTAGCGAGCGATTGACTCAAATTAAACTCGGGAAAAGACGAATGAGAGATAGTCGAAATGAGTTTAGTTAATTGGACAGATGAAAGAGAGCGAGACAAATTCAATAACTGAATTGTTGCATTCGCAGCAAAAGGACGGGATAATGAAGCAACGTTGTAGAGTAGTTTAACGCGGTAATAATCACGCGCATCTTCTAAGCTAGCACGACGGAGGGGGTCGTTGTTTAGTTTGGCCGCACGGGCAGATTCACGAACATTCCCCAATAACTCAGGATCTTTCCAACGAATCTGATCCGCAATAACATCACGCACGCCTTTCAATGCCATTGGATTATTACGCCAAAGATTACGAGCTTCGAGATGTTCATACGAACCGCTCTTTCGCCGAGAAAAAAAATGAGCAGTATGTTTCCAGCGTTCAGAAACACGACGCATTATCTTGCGGGACATGTCATGATGAAGAAGAGGGGAGTATAAAACTACTTATACTTCATGACTTCAACCACGGCTTTACCGACTTTTTCTTCCTTGAATGATTCCATGGGGAATAATTCAATGACCGGTTCCTCGTAGGGGTGAATGGAACGTAAAACTTTGACCATGTGCTCCGCCTTAGACGTGGGGCAGCA
>CAZKAN010000035.1:0-7527 GCA_964550925.1 uncultured archaeon
GCTTGTTTCACGTGTTTCATGTCGTCCTCCCATGTTTCCTTGTGCGGTGTTTCCTGCCCCTGATTTGGCATAGATGTCTTGCCCTATTTTCATTAAGTCTTTGTTGAATTGTTCGAGTTTTGTTTTCAATTTTGTCACTGGTTTAGGTTCTGTTCCTAAAAGTTCTTTCAATTCTTTCAAACCACTCTCAACTAATGTTTTGTTGCTCGCGGATATTTTGTCTTTCATTTCGTCGAGCATTTTTTCGGTTTGATAAACGGTGGCGTCGGCTTGGTTGACGACTTCTACTTCTTCTTTGCGTTTTTTGTCGGCTTCCGCGAAGTCTTCGGCTGCCTTTTGCATTCGTTTGATTTCATTCTCATCAAGTTTTTGGGCAGCAATGATTTGGATGCGCTGTTCTTTTCCCGTTCCCATGTCTTTCGCTGAAACGTGCATGATTCCATTCGCGTCCAAGTCAAAAGAGACTTCAATTTGAGGCACGCCGCGTGGAGCGGGGGGAATTCCTTGTAACACGAATGTTCCAAGGAGTTTGTTGTCCGCTGCCATGGCGCGTTCTCCTTGGTACACTTTAATTTCAACGCCCGGCTGGTTGTCCGCGGCGGTGGAGAATATTTGGCTCTTCTTGTGAGGAATAGTCGTATTGCGTTCCACTAATTTGGTCATCACACCCCCAAGGGTTTCAATTCCTAAGGACAACGGAGTCACGTCCAACAAAAGAACATCCTTAATTTCTCCGCTCAACACACCGGCTTGTACGGCAGCACCCATCGCCACACATTCCATGGGGTCTACTCCATGTTCGGTTTTCGTTCCGAGAATGCGTTCAACGAATTGTTGAACAATAGGCATGCGCGTGGGTCCTCCCACCAGAATGACGCGGGAAATATCCGCAGGCAATAATTTGGCGTCCGCTAATGCTTGATTCACCGGTTTCTCGCAGCGCTTCACGATAGGTTGAACAAGTTCTTCCAGCTTCGCACGATTAAATTTCATGACTAAATGTTTGGGTCCGCTCGCGTCCGCGGTGATGTAAGGCAAATTGATTTCTGTTTCCAACGTTGTCGAGAGTTCAATCTTGGCTTTTTCTCCCGCTTCGCGTACGCGTTGCATAGCGACCTTATCCTTCGTCAAATCAACCGAGTCCGTGCGTTTGAATTCAGACACAATCCAGTTAATCACGGCCGCATCCATGTCCGTTCCCCCGAGTTGAGTGTCCCCACTCGTGGAGCGTACTTCAAACACGCCATCACCGAATTCCATAACAGTGACGTCGAGTGTTCCACCACCTAAATCAAATACGAGAATTTTTTGTTCCGTGTTTTTCTTGTCCAAACCATATGCCAGAGAGGCAGCCGTGGGTTCGTTTACAATACGGATAACGTCGAGTCCGGCAATTTGGCCCGCATCTTTAGTTGCTTGTCGCTGATTGTCATCAAAGTACGCGGGGACGGTGATAACGGCTTTTTCGACTTTTTCTCCGAGGAATGATTCCGCGTCTTTTTTTATTTTTTGTAAAATGAATGCGGAAATTTGTTGGGGAGAGTAGTCTTTTCCATTTATCTTGTATGCGTGAGAAGTCCCCATTTTTCGTTTCGCGGCCATGACTGTGCCATCCGGGTTGGAAACGGCTTGTCTTCGCGCGGGTTCTCCCACTAATACTTGTCCGTCTTTCGTGAATGCAACCACGGAGGGGAATGCTTTACCATACAGCGTGTTTCCTTCCGCGCTTGGAATAATGCGGGGCTTTCCTCCTTCTAGCACGGCGGCAGCACTGTTGGATGTTCCTAAGTCTATTCCGATTACTTTACTCATGGTTGGTTCCTCCCAAATTTTTATTCAATTGATTTGAATGATCTTCCGTTGTGCGTATTTCATTTGCGTGACTATTTTCGTTTCCCATGCGTTTGTTGACTTTTACTTTGGCGGGTCGTAACACGTCATCGTGGAAAAAGTATCCGCGTTGCAATTCTTCTAACACCACGTCTTCTTCTTTTTGGGAATCGTGTCCTTGCAGCAAGCATTCGCTCGTGAATGGGTCAAATATTTTTCCTAACGTGTGAATGGGTTTCACTCCATTTTGTGATAACGTGTGAAGCATGTGCGTGCGAATGTTTTCTAACGCGTGACGGGTTCCATTTTTTTCGTTAGCAATGGCCGAATCTAGCGTGTCGAGAATGCTCAGCATGTCTTTGAATGCGGCAGCCTTTCCGCGAGTGTAATTGATAGTGGCCTCATTTTGAGAACGTTTGCGGTAGTTTTCAAAGTCCGCTTGCACTCGTTGAAGAGTTTCAGTGAGTTCCGTCACTTTCGCGTCGGTGGCAAGGGAGTCAGCTGACTTGCCGGGAACGGGTTTTTCGGGGGTTTTGAACATACTAAACACCATTTTGTCTAAAAATTTTAGACATATACTGCTTTTTCTAGTCATTCCTTTTTTAAGCCTATTGGTGCCCATCCAGGTTATGGATGGCGTACGCCGCACGACCTTTAGGATTGTCATTCGCCGGATTGAACCCCCGTTTGAACGGAATACGGAACGTGAAATGGAGTGGTTGTGCCAATCCCTCGGAATTGTTCCCGTGAATAAAGATAAGGCCACGATGGACATTTTCAAGCTCATTGTTAAGTCAACCGAAGAAGGGAAAGGAATTTCGTCCACTGACATTGCGGAAAAAGTTTCCTTGTCCCGGGGTGCGGTGATTAATCATTTGAATAATTTACAATTAGCCGGACTCGTGGTTAAAGAAGGAAGGAATTATTTCGCCCGCTCACGCAGCATGACTCGAACGGTGCAAGAAGTTGAAGAAGATATTAAACGTATTTTTGCACGCATGGAAGAAACCGCGCGAGAAATTGACCGCGCCTTCGGAATGAATATGGAAGATCACTCGCCAACCAACACGTTACGTGAGCGGGGAAAACGATGAACACGTTAAGCGTATTTTTTCCCGGCGTGTGGATTCACGAGGGAGCGCACGCCCTTGCCTGCCTGGTTGGACGAGTGAAGGTTCACCGTATTCACGTGCGTTCCAGTTCCGGAGTCGTGGTGCACGACCCCACGAACGCGCGCAACGCGTGGATTATTGCTCTCGCCCCTCTGGGAGTGGGAACCATTATTGCTTTCGTCGCGTGGCAAGCCGCTATTCATGCGTGGGAGACGCAACCCTTGTTGGCCGCTTTTTTGGGATGGGTGGGAATCTCATCCGGTTTTCATGCCATTCCTTCAACCACCGACGCGTTCAACATTCCTCGAGCCATTCTTTCGCGAGCAAAAGAAACAATCTCGGGAGAACACTCGTTACTAATCAAAGTGACTAAGACGATTGGGTATGGAATTACCCTCCCGTTTTCATTAGTGACCGCGGCAGCCATTTTTCTCGCCAATACAAGCATTCTCTTCAGGTTGGCATGGGTGGGGGGCATCCTCCTCCTAGCATAACCTTGCGTAAAATGCACCCTTAAATAGGGCTTTTCGCTTGAACGTACATGCGCAGAATCATTGGACTCTTTACTCTAATCCTTATCCTTTCATCCGGTTGCCTGGACGCTCTTTTCGTGGACCCGAATGCCAAGAACCCTAACGCGGTTGCCTGTGCAGCGTTGACCGATTCCGCGTCCAAAGATAATTGTTATCGTGACGCAGCCATTCAAGGAAAAGACGAACAAACCTGCTTGAGTGTGTCTAACGCATCCACGCGCGATGATTGTTTGAAAGATGTCGCCCTAGTAGAGAGCAATGGTAAAATTTGTTTGCTCATTGTAGACAGCACGAAACAACACGTGTGTGCGGATGCCTTACCCGCAGCATTCAACCAAAAAGATTCATGTACAAGTGTTACTGAGGGAAAATCGCGCGAGGATTGTTATCGCAACGCCGCGCGCATCACGAAGAATGACGCGTATTGTTACTTGGCCGGAGAAAGCAAGAACACCTGTTTGTTAGAATTGGCCATCGCTGCCGCAAATCCGGACATTTGTGAGAGCATTAGTTCCAGTGACATGCAACAAACGTGCTTCGAATCCACGGCAGTGTTGGCTAAGAACAGTGCCGCGTGCATCAAGATATCCAACGCCGAAACGAGAGAGGATTGTACACTCAAGGTGGCCGTGTCCCAAGTGAATAGTTCGCTATGCAACACGATTTCCACTCCCGCGATTAAGGCATCATGTCTCGTTCAAGTTCAAAAAGCAGCCAGTGCAACGAATGCGTGTTCGAGTTTGAATGATTTAGCAAAACGAGATGATTGTTTGAAGAGTTTGGCAGCATCATCCAAACAAGTAGACTTGTGTGAGAGTGTTGTCAACGCGACGAAGAAGCAGGAATGCTATGCGGAAGTTGCCAAGAAGATTGGGGATGAAAATATTTGTAATAAAATAACCGATATCACTCTTCAAACCACTTGCCTCATTAACGTGTCATCGTCGAAGGGAACGGCAGAATCGTGCGCGGTCCTTTTGGGAGCTGATAAAGAAGAGTGTTTAACCAGCGTCGCCATTAAAACAAAAAATGCAGCGATTTGCAGTAGTTTAATCGTGGTGACGGACGCATTCACGTACGCAGACACGTGTTATTCAACCATAGCGAAGGACACAAACCAAACATCCTTGTGTGGAAACGTCACGCGGACGGATGCGAAAGATGCGTGTTATTTTTCGCTAGGAAACGTTTTGTTTGACGCGAGTGCGTGTGCTAGTATTAGTGACCTCAACAAGAGCGAAACGTGTTACATGACGGCAGCCGCAGGAAAGAAAGATGATTCTATTTGTGAAAATATTGCCACCAAAACTAACCACGATGCTTGCGTGAGTAAAGTGGCCGGGCTCAGCGGTAATGCAAGCGCGTGCGAATCAGTTACTAATGTGATTGACCGAGATCAGTGTTATTCTGACTTGGCGATTAGCTTGAAACAAAAAGCACTTTGTGAAAAAGTCATTAACAAGGACATTAAGGAACCCTGCGTCGTGTATTTAGCCAAAGAATTAGCGGATTGGCAGTACTGCACGAAAATAACCACTAATTTGGTTAACCAGTACGATTGTATTACGGACGTGGCGGAAGTGACATTACAAATCGCCGCGTGTCAATATATCCCCGCGCAGGAAGAGAAAGGATTATGCTACGCGCGCGTGGGTTTCAAAATTCCTAACTTGACGATTTGTGACACGGTTCCACTGAAAGCCATTGATGATGCGAATAGTGCGCACTTTGCCCGCGACACGTGTTGGAATTATTTGGCGGATAAGTCAAATGGTCCCGAGTTGTGCGATAATATTTACAACACGGACATTCGCGAGGGATGTTCATAATGAAATCAAAAAATCAATCCTCATTTGAAAAGTGGTGGGAAACATCCACGAAGAGTGTGCTCCGTTTCAAGTGGAATCAATGGAAGATGGACACGCGCAAACCATTATTGAGCATAGTGGAAGTAATTTTGTCCGTTGGAATTGCAGGGGCCATCGCCCTATACTTAGACCCGGATTGGAACGCAGTCCCTTTCCCGTATAATGTGTTGGCATTCATCATTTTAGTGGGAGCAGCCATCCTCGTTCATCGACGCACACGACCATATCGCATCGCCCAAAAACTAGTAAAGTCAGACAAACAATAAATCATAAAAAAAAGAGAAATGGCCGGATGGGCCATTTTATGTAATTATGCTCTTCGGCTGCGTCGAGCGGTTCGTCGCGTGGTGCGGCGTCGGCTCGTTCGAGCGGTGGAGCGTCTGCGCGAGGAGCGGCGACTCGTTGAGCGTCGGGCTCTTCGTTTAGAACTGCGTTCTTCGCTGCGTCGTGCGCTGCGTCGACGTGTTGTTCGTCGTGCGGCGGTGGCAGCCCTTCTTCGTCTTCGTGCCATTGTATATCATCCTCCATGGAATGACTGATAATTAACGCATGACAACCATTCACGCTATATAAAGGTTTGCTACATACAAAAGTACGTGAAAACACGTTCAACACGTAAAAATATTGCAAAAAATAAAAAAAATAACAAAATTATTCGTGTACTTGCACAAGGAACATTTGATTTGTTGCACGCGGGACATGTTCACTACTTGCGCGAAGCCAAGTCACACGGTAATCATTTGACCGTGATTGTGGCGCGCGATGATACTGTTAAGCGTGTGAAGAATCGCCCTGCCATGTTTTCCGAACGCGCGCGTGCACGTATGGTGCGCGCACTCAAGCAGGTTGACCGCGTCGTGTTAGGCGGGAAAGGAAACATGTTGGATAAAGTCGTGGAGATTCATCCCGATGTCATTGTTTTAGGATATGATCAAGCTGTTTCCGCGCGAAAATTAGCCAACGATTTAGCAACGCGCGGCATCCTATGCAAAGTCGTTCGTGCGCGGGCGTTTTCTCCGCATATTTACAAATCATCCAAACTAAAGAAAGTCATTCACCAGAAAATGTCCACGTGATCCGTGCGGTAACGCTGCTCCACTTGCGTGTCTTCCACGCGTTGCTTTCTCCCCCCGCGGTGTTCCAAGAGGGTTTGCCACGCGATCATGGCCCCATTGTCCATGGCATACGCGCGGGGAACCACGTGTAACGTGGCATGGCGTTCGTCGCAGAGTTTTTGCAAAATATGCGCAAGGGCACGCGACGCAGCCACGCCCCCTGTTACAAGCACTTCGTTTTTTTCCGAATGGGCGAGGGCACGTTCCGTGACTTCGGCCACCATGCAGAATGCGGTGTGCATGAATGAATAGCACAAATCGTTCACGTCATGTTTTCCTATTTGGCGCGTGGCCTCTGTTAAAAGTCCGGCGAAAACGAGATCCATACCCTTTACCGAATAGGGAAGCGGAATGTATTTTTTTCCCAGAAAATAGTTTTCATCAATAACAGGTCCGGCGGGAAATCCTAATCCGAGTTTTCGTCCGAATTGGTCAAGGGCATTTCCAACCCCCATGTCTAATGTTTCTCCCAACACACGATATTTTCCATTTTCTTCAGCGATAATTTGTGTGTTTGCTCCGGACGTGTACACGACAACAGGATTAGTCGCACGTGTTTTGTTTTTTCCAATGGAAATGTGCGCGACGCAGTGATTTACTCCTAAGATGGGTTTGTGCGCTAGTGTAGCGAGATAGCGCGCTGTGATCGCCCCCACGCGTAAACAAGGTCCTAATCCGGGTCCTTGAGCGAAGCCAATGACATCCATCTCGTTGAGCGTGAGTTGAGCGTTTTGAAATGCGCGTTCCAAGACATTTTTTCCATTCGCGAGGTGAAATTCGGCCGCTAAGCGAGGGTGTATTCCCGCATCGGGATTCGTGTACGTCATTTTTTCGTTGGCGAGAACATTTCCTTTCTCATCCACGATTCCCACGCCAAACGTGTGAGCGGTGGATTCGATTCCGAGTGCGTACATGATAGTCATCCTGCGTGCTATGAACTTAAGATGAAAATAATCACGAGATTATATAACGCATGTCCCACGATTCCGGGGAAAATGGATTGGTTTTGTTCACGGGAATGGATGAGAATAACTCCTGCGGCGAGTGATGCGGCTAATTGTACCCAGGA
>CAZKAN010000036.1:0-7100 GCA_964550925.1 uncultured archaeon
CTTTACTTAAGAGACCATTTTCCTCGTGTTCGTTTTCACATTGAAAAGCGTCTCATTCGCGGTAATAAGATGCATCGCTGGATTCGCTTTGATTTGGATGGAAAAACCATCCTTCGCGCTCGCTCAGTGGTCGATTTACATCTTTCTAATCCCCGCGTCGCAGAACTATTACGAACAACTGATGAGCCCATCGGCGCGATAGTCAAAAAATTCCGCGTTAAACGCACGCGGCTCAAATCCACGACACGCAGCCGATCATTTCACTTCATGGGTGATTTGCATGCGCGCGTGCATGAGCGATTTTACCATCTGCCTAAATCAGCCCTCGAGAATGAGTAATTTGGCCCATTTTTTCGTTTTTTATTCCTTTTTTCCACTTCCTTTATTACCATTTTCCTCACTCTATATTCATGCGTCCTCCCGAAAAAAGATGGTATGCTCCTCTATTGAGACATCCTCAAGGAACATCCGTTTTCATTCACTCTATTTTTCCTCACGCCACGTTCGTTCTTGAAAAAACAGAAAAACGTCCCGGAAAAATCATTCGATATGTTCGTTTTGAAGTGGATGGTCACCCAATTTTGCGTGGCCGTTCTGAAATCGATTTGACGAAAACGAATCCAAAACTGGGCGAGTTATTATCAACGACGCATCAGCCCCTAGCTCCTTTGCTCGAAAAATATTCCGTCCATCGTACGCGTGTTCGTGCCACCACTCGAACAAGGGAGTTTCATTTTGTGGGGGAGTTGCATGCTAAATTGTTTGAACGGTTTTATTCTCTCCCGCCTGAAAAAAAGAAGCAGTAATGTTCTCGTTCTTTTTTGTATTTTCTTTTTTTTATTTTTATTGCATCACACCAAAGTCATTCTCACTTTCTTTGACTTTTTGTGTTCCCACCGAGTATTTTTCCGCGTCAAGATTCTCCGGCGGATGAGCCACATTCATGATTTCGAAAAATTTCTCGAATTAAATCCATGTTTTTACATGAAATTTTTTCTTTGCAAGCAAAATTACATCGCTCGGCTTGTGTTCGCTTGCTAACTCATATTCGTCTTTCAAAAATTCTAATACTTTTAATCCGAATTCTTTGACGTAGTCAAAATCCGGCATCCGTTCGCGTGAAAGTCTTTTTTGACTTTCTCCCACGTGCATGTATCCTTTCACTTCCACAAAATCAAAGTCTCCTTTTCGGATAAGTTGGGCATAATTATCCGGCTCCACATCATTAATGCCTTTAACTATTGTCAAACGCGCCGTTTTGCGGTATTTTTTGTGGGAAACATTCTCAATACTTTGAATATATCTCTCCCAATAATCGGAAAATAATGGAATGTCTAATTCTTTGAGAATTTTTTGATTGGGCGCATCCAAACTCAAGTATACTTGTGTAATCGTCTTCAGTTTTTGGATGGCTTCCGGATATTGTGCGTTCGTCACGATGAATGTTGAAATGCGTTGCCGGTGAAATTGTTCGCACAACTCATTAATTTTTGGATAGGCAATGGGTTCTCCCGTCAAACTCAACGCTACGTGTCCCACATGTTTGCTTTGATCAAATGCCTGCTTGGAAACTTTTTCATTTCCACCAAATCCCGCCAATAACGTGTGATGTGCCTGCAAACTTTCGCGCACAATTAATTCCGGTTCGTCCATTTTCCATCCCCATTCTTGTGACACGGGGGCTTTGCTCCCTCTCCAACAAAATGAGCAGCGATTCGCACAACTCAGGTTGGGGGACATTTGCATACATTGGTGGGAGCGGATTCCGTAGAATTTGAACTTGTAACACCCGCCTTCTCCGCGAAGCATGTTTTTGGTCCACCCACACACTTTGACGGCGGAATGGCTCCCCACGAAGCGATATTGTTGGTGTTCCAACTCTTTCCGATAGGTCTCCGTAACCTGTACTTTTTGCCCGGAAACGGGTAATTCTTCCCCCAAATGGGGGTTTTGACTCAGTGTGGGGGTCATTTTCATAGTAATGTGCCTCCACAAGGTTAAAAACGGGCTTCCGGAACCTTGAAAAAGTCCAATAAAACTGGTTGGTAATGGACGAAACACGCTCTACACCGCGTCGTCGAATTCGAGCCGCCTCCCCCACCTCCTTTCGGAGGCAGATGGAACGCGAAGCCCTGCGCGACATGCGACCCGACCCCACTCCTTCTTGGAAGAAAAAACGACGCGGACACACTCACTAGCCTTGTTTTTTTCTCGCCCGTACATAATTTGGGACGCTCAACCAGGTTTTCCTAACCTTTTGGTTGGTTGTTTGGAAAACGTTTTTATATCCGCTTTGCGTTCTTCCCGCACATAGGGGGTTTGTTTAACTATGTACAAGTACGCTATTGCCCGCCAGTTGGCGACCAAACGAGTGATTACGAACCGCGGAGATGAAGTAGGACGATTGTCAGACTTGCTCGTGGACGAGAATTCGGGGAACATTGAAGCATTAATTGTTGAAGTGGATGCCGAATCCAAGGTCATTAAACGCATGAACATGCAAGACCGTGTGATTCAGATTCCTTACGCAGCCGTTACCGCTGTTTCGGATGTTTTCATTGTGGACGAGCGCGAAATCACCTCGCTCGAAGAAAAGTAACCGGGTTTGTTTCATCACAAACCCCCCTATTTTTCATTCATTTCCCACTCAACATAGCCTTTTTCCATGTTGATACTTTTAACGCGGGGAATCTTTTTCTGCAATTCTTCTAACGCCTTCTTCTCGGAAACTTTTTGAGTGATGGCACGAATAATGGCATCATTCACGCGCTGAATTTCCGTGTAGTGTTCATACACCCATTCTCCTTTGCGTTGACTCTCAACGAGTTCGTCTTCCCATTTTTTCATTTGTTCTTTTTGGCGTGTTAAATTAATTTCAAGCGCGCGTTTTTGCGCATCTGTTTTCGTGTCCACTTGGGGTTGGTTCCATTTTTCCAACACTTGATTTTCTAATTTAGCAAAAAGCTCCTCCACGTTCAACGTAGTTGATTTTTTTTGATTAGTTGGAAAAATACTCGTTTTGTTTTTGTCCTCGCGCAACTCAAATTGCGTATTCTTTTTCCACTCAATTTCATTATCGTTTGCTTTTGTCGCTAACGTGTTTTGTGGCGGCACATATTTCTGCCTCATCTTGAGGGTGCGCCCCTTCCATTCTTTAGCAATGTGAACGAACACAATTTTTTCCTCATGGTCCGTTACAATAACGTTTCCCCCACCAAACAATTCGATGATAATGTTTGCTTTTTCCCCTCGCAACTCGAGGATGCGATCTCCCTGCAATTGTTTCACTTCACTAATGCGTTCGTTATCCAGCATTTTTTTAGTCGCATTCACGATAGGCTGTTGATTGTCTTCATTCTCCCACTTGTGCGTGCTTTCAATCATCGTGTGGGGGAGTGCGATGAGCACGTGAACGTTTTTTTCTTTCGTTCTAATTTTGAGAATGAAAATACTCTCGCTCACGCTGCGCAATTGTTGGACGTAGGATCCCTTCCATTCGTCATTCCATTTTTGGGCAAGTGTCTGTAGTGCGGCAGCGGACAATTCCAGCGTCATACGAATCCTTTTCCACTTATCCTTTTTAGATGCGCGTGTTTTCGTGCGCGATTGTGCGTGTTATTTTTTTGTTTAGTGATTATTTTCCTTGTTCTTTTCTGCGTTCTCTCTAAATGAATTGTTCATACGTCGCTGCGTTAAACCGGTAGAGTGCGCGCTTCAATTTTTTTCCTTCAAAGCGGTATTTTTTGAAAACAAATGATTTGTCTCCATAATATTTGAAGAAACCATGATTTACACTCGGGTCGAGCAAGAGTGTTTTTCCATTAATCTCTGTTATCACTACCGCGTGCGTGCGCAAGTCTTCCATTTCCATTACGTAAACGAGTGCCTTGTCATCGCCCAACGCACTCAGGGCGGTGCACGTGAGCACGGCCAAGTCTTCATCATCGGACACTTTGTTCGCTAAAATATCGGTGGGGGAGAGCCAGAAGTTGATGTTTAGTTCGTTGGGCGTGTAGTGGATTTCCTGCGTAATGAACTCAAATACTTGTTGGGCGGTGTACAAATAGTCCTTTTCCTTGTTGTACGTGTCGGGCTTGAACTTGGCCACGAGGCTTTGCACGCTCAAGTCGTCCACGTTAATGAGGGTCTTGATCTCCCCCACCGTGCGTTGCTCCTTTTGGTTGATGATGTCCGCGTACTTGTCCAAGAGCATCTTGTAAAACACGAGTTTGTTGTCCGAACGCATATCAACCTATACATAAGTTGTTGGGACTTTTAACCCCTCCTCCAAGGTGAGGGGGTTTTTATTGCCGATTTAAATGGTTTTACCATGCGGGCACGTGGACAAGTAGGGTTAGAGTATCTCGTTTTCACGGCTTTCTTGCTTCTCATGACTGCGCTCCTTTTCGCGTATGCATACATGAATTATTCGAACACGATTCAACTGGTTCAAACACAAGCCGCGGTTGATTCCGTTGCGTCTTCCGTTGATTTTGTTTATGCTAAGGGGCCGGGAAACGCGGTGATTGTGGATATCAAACTCCCCGTGGGTTTGACCGAGTTTCGAGTGGACCAGAATGTTGTTCGCGCCACGCTCACCCAGTATGGCTCGGACACGGTGCTGTTTACTTTTACGAAAGCACCCATTAATCCACAATATTTGTACTTTCAAGAAGGGTTGTACTCGCTGCGCGTGGCCATGGAAGATGTGAATGCGAGTGTGACCAATACATGAGTGTTGATTATTCCGACGATTCTTCCCCGCGTGGACAAGCTTCCACTGAAATGTTAATCGCAGTGGTCATGGTCCTTTTTCTTTTTTTGATTGTGCAATTGTTCATTGAACAGACTAAAATGGACGCTCAACGCAATCAACAAAACGTGCAAGAAGATGAAGTCTGCACTAAACTTTCGACGATTATTACCTACATGAGTTCCAATCCCCCCTACACGGAAACGCGATTCGAATTGTTGTTGGATACGAATGTCATCAATGGCCGCATTTTTGTGGGGGATGCTTTTTGTGGTTTTCTCGGGCGTGCACAGAATGTGCAACTCTATCCGGGCGTTGTCAAAGCGTTTGACGTAAATGGAGTGGTTGTTTTCACGAATGATTTGAATTATTCTCCATTGCAAACGCCCTCGGGTGCGCCGGGTTCAACTTCAAATCAAAGCGGTGGAATTTTGCTCCTGATTGATGATCAAAATAATTCATGGAGCACGGAAGTGCAGACTGATGATGCGCTCTACGCGAGTTCTCCTGACGATAGCAGTGTTGATCCCGATTGGGTGGAATTTCGCTTCACTAATTTGGGTTTATCTCCCGCTAACATTATTACGGAAGTTTTATTCCTCGCCAAACATTTTGAATCGAGTCATTTAGGATTAACCGGGAGTAAAAATCGCGTGCAATGCTGGGATGGCGCCTCATGGATGGATGTGAATGCGTACACACCTGCTTTCACGGAAACCTATTTTCAATCCGGCAACCTTGTTTCATGTATTTCTGATTGGAACGCGGCCAACAATGCTCGTTTCCGAATGACGTATGAACCCAACGGCGTGGGAGACACTATTTCCATTGATTATGGCCGGGTGGACGTGAATTATTCGCAAGTGGGTTCACTCATCGACTTGTGGGAGTTGCAAACAGACTTGCCTCAACCCGTTGATTTCCGCACGGACATCAATGCAACGAGTAACACGTTTGGACCGTTACAAGGAAATGATGGATGGGATTGGAATGCTGACGTGTACGGGGGAACGCTCTCTGCGGCAACCTACTTCAATGCCGATCCGAATGCAGATGGAAGTGTTTCTGACAGCGTGATTAACACCTCTAAACGTTTAGAAATCAAACTCGGCGGTGGCGTGAGCGGCGCTCCATCCGACCCGGATGACAACTCTACCATTGGCATGGCCGCGAGTGGTTCCTACGGGGTGCAGTTTGATATTAACGCGAGTCAATGGTCACTCATCCAGTCTGGATCCCAACTCTTGTTCACGTTCACGTATACTATTGATGCGGACGCGGGGTGGGGTAATTCATTAGATGCGGGGGAAGAAGCCTGGGTCAAAGTTCGTTTTGGTAATGACACACTCATGAATTACTTGGGCAGTGACCTCGACCAAAACACGGATGAAGATGCCACGAATGAAATATGGTGGAGTTACCAACCAACCGATGAAAGCAGCTTCTTCTACGAAGACGTGTCTTCCTACGTCTCGGGGGCGGGAACATACTACCTTGATATCGGCGGTGGTCTCTCGGATTGGGACAACACGAAAGAAGGATTAGGCATCTATATAGACAACATCAACCTGGTCGTGATCTAATGAGTGATGAAAAGCGCGAGATTATTCCCACTCGTTTCGAGCTCAAGTGGTTACTCGGACCATTGGCCATCATTATGGTAGCCGGACTCATTGCCCTCTACCTTCCCGCTGTTCCCACTTCCACCTCCCCTGAAAATTTTACGCCGGAACAACCTATCATTGTCGAGAATCCCGTCGACGTAGAGGCGGCCAAACTCGCAGCGGCGGCACAGTGTTCCATGACGTTTGATTGTTCTTCGCTGGATTGTTTAGAAAAAGTCCTCACGCACATTGATTCTTCCACGAAAAGCATTGACGCTGTGCTGCGCACTCCCGCTCCCAAAGTGTTGCGTGACCATCTGCGCATGGCCATCAAGCGCGGCGTGACGGTGCAGCTGGTACTCGATCCCACGCTCAATCCTAAATTTTATTTACAAGGCGCCAGCGTGCGTATCAAAAGCGTTAATCGTTTTGTCGCATCCAATTTCATGATTATCGATTCATTAGTGGTCGTCCACGGCACGGATGCATCCGTGTACGCGGCGTCACCGGATGTTATTCACGTCGCGTGTGAACAATTGGAACGTGAACCCTATCTCGATTTGTTTTCCCGCGTTTGGCAAGAAGAATCCACTCCATTTGTTTCAGAAACAATTGAAGAAGAAATCATTCCTGATTCCGCATTGAGCGTTCCGTCCGATGACGCGTGTGATTCATCCGCGTGTGGGCCGGACACTTTCACCTGTGTGGGCACCACGAAAGTCTACACGGATTATTTCTGCTCT
>CAZKAN010000037.1:0-7081 GCA_964550925.1 uncultured archaeon
TTCCTTTGATGTCAACTTTCGTTTCTTTTCCGACAATTTTGCTCAATCGTGGATTTTTTTCTCCTAAATAATTGGATATTTCCACAATGTCTCCCTTGACTTTGATGTTCATGGGGAAGTGAGAGTGTACAACAGCGAGTTTGTACGTGTATCCTTTTTCTAATCCCTGGATGAGGTTTTTCACGTGTGATTCGTACGCGTTTAGGGTTGCGAATGTTAATCGTCGCTCGTTCAAGGGAGTGAGTTTCACGTCTTGTCCGTGGATTTCCACTTTGACTTCCGGAGTGGAGAGTTCTTTGTGCACGGTCTTTCCGCTCTTGGTGAGGGCGAGTTTTCCGTGCGTGTACGTCACGCTAATCCCTGCCGGAATGGCAATAGTGGTGTGTGTTGTTTTAGCCATACATGAAACCTCGAGGGAATGTTTTTTAGTAGATGTACGCGAGTAAGCGTCCTCCAATGGCCTTTTCCTTACTCTCGGCGTGGGTCATGACTCCTTGCGAGGTGGAAACGATAATGGTTCCAATATCTCGTGCGGGAAGATAACGCATTTCGAATCGTTCGAATTCGTTTTTCTTGACCGCGTATCGTGGTTTGATAGCTGAAACGTGGTTTATTTTTCCGAGTAATTGTACGCGGTACATTTTTTTGTGTCGCTCAACTACTTCCTCCACGTTCAAAATGTATCCTTTTTCTTTCATGACGCGGAGTATTTGTCCTAACAACTTGCTTCCAGGCGTAATCGTGATGGTTCGTTTGGAGGCGGCTTCGCTGTTCTGGATGTGCGTCAGCGCGTCGGCGATTGGGTCGATTTGGCTCATCTTTTTTTTCCTCCATTAACTGTATTTTTTGAATCCCATCATGGGTGCGAATTGCTTGAAGCAGCGTCTACACAAGTTGATGCCGTATTTGTGCACCATTCCCTTGTTGTTTCCGCAGTTCTTGCAGTAACTGTTTCTTCCTTCTTTCGGGCGTTTTTTTTGTTCCGCTTTCATGCGGGCTTTGGCTTAGTTCATCATGAGCGTGTTCACCCTTGTATTTTCTCCCCATTGTTTGTTACAAATGTTGAATTCACAAATTGCATGGCTTCATCTTTGGTAATCATGTGTTTCTTTCCCACGCTCGCGGGTCGTACGCGTCGCTTTTTGACGCGGTATCCCGGTCGTTCCAATGTTACAAGGACGTCGAATCCGCGGATTCCTAATTTAGGATCGTATTTTGCTCCGGGCAAGTCAATGTATTCTTTGATTCCAAAACCGAAGTTTCCGGCCTTGTCAAAGCATCTCTTCGTGAGCGTGTTTTCTTTGGCTTGCAGTGCGGTCTTGAGGAAGGCTAATGCTTTTTCCTTGCGCAACGTGACTTTCAACCCTATTGGTAATCCTTCGCGGATTCCCCATGCGGGGATTTTCACTTTACAGCGTGTTTGCACGGGAGTCATTCCGGTGAGTTTCTTCATGATGTCCGAGGCTTTATTCAATGGTTCGCCCGTCTGGCCGACACCCATGTTAATCGTGATTTTTTCCACGCGAATTGTTTTCATGTTGGTATTTGTTTCGGCAGTCATTTGGATTTCACCCCGTTCCAGGCGGTTTTCAACCATTCCGCTGTACTTGCGTCAATCACCATGACATTTGATGCGGTGGTTTGGAATTTTTCGCTTCCTTCAGACAAGTTCACCAGTTTGTCGCGCTTCATGGTTCCTTCCACGATGGATTCGACCTTGGCGAGTTCTCCGACGTGCGAACCCCCCGTAATGAGAACGCGTCCTCCTTTGGATAAGGATAAGTGTTCGGTCACATTCTTCCCATCAATGGTTGTCAGAACAGAGTCTCCGACGCTCACATCGTTGGTGATGCCTCGGAATGTTTTTCCATCGTGCGTTTGGATGAGCATTTTGTTTCCTTTAGTGAGGACTTTGTTGACGACTTTTACAGGCTTGTGTTTCAATTGACTCTCAACTAAATCCACGCAGACTAACCTTCCTTTCGTGTCTAGTATGAGTCGATAATTTTTCTTCAAGCTGGGAATCGTGATCGTGTCGAACAATCCGACAGAGAATTGGTGCGTCTTGCGCACGTTTCCGTCAACGTGAACTAATCCCTTTGTGATGATTTGTTTAGCTTCTCGTAATGTGCGGGAGAGTTTGAGCATGTCGCGCACGACGAATCCTAATGGAACGCTCGTTTGTTGAGAGTGAGCACCGGGTTTTTGTCGAATCGTCCACGTGGCTTCCTTTCTGTTCAAGTGGCGGATGGTTCCCACGGAGAGGCGTTTTTGTTTGTTTACAGTTCCTTTGTTTGCCATACGCATTACTCCTTTTTCCCACTCGCGAGTGTTTTAGTGCTCGTTGTTTTTTTCTTGATTCGTTTTTTGTCTTTCATGTCAATGTTGGTAATCATGACGTTGCTCGGTCGGAATCCTAAGAAGGCTTCTTTTCCATCTGTTTTTTTGCGCATGACTCCTTGAATGTACACTTTGTTTCGTTTTCGGTCCACTTGGTTGACGTTTCCGCTTTTTCCAACGTAGTCTCCGCGAAGGACTTTGACCGTGTCCCCCACTCTTACGGAGAGTGAGCGCACACCGTGTTTGGTGCGTAATTCCTTTGACAAAGGAGCGGCCATGTTTTTTCCTTGCATGCGTAAATCGGCCTCGTAGAGGGCTTTTCGCTGCTTACCGGGGTTGATGGTTCCATTCATAATCGTTCACCTTTACACGACGCCTGCGGAAATTCCAGCGATTTTGGGGAAGCGTTCCGCGACTTCTTTGGCAATGACTCCTTTCACTTCGGATGCTTTGGGCAATCCTTTTTCATCGACTAATACCACGGCGTTGTCTTCGAATTTGATGCGTGTTCCGTCGGGTCGTTTGTATTCTTTCTTCACGCGCACAATGACTGCACGCTCAACTTTGGAGCGGATTTGGGGTTTTCCCGTTTTGACAACGATGTTCACCATGTCGCAGATTCCGGCTTTGGGTTGCATTCGTTTACGTGCTGTATGTCTAAACACGGAAATGATTTCGACAATCTTGGCTCCGGAGTTGTCAGCGCAGAAGCAGCGCGATTTTTTGGTGAGTCCCTTTACGGGAGAGGCACTAATGGCTTTCATGCGGTTTCCTCCGAATCATTTTTTTCCTTTAGTTGAGCGTTCTTTGTTCCTTCGGTCATTTCTTCGTGCACCACGTCGGAGCGTGAGTGTCCCACGATTTCGGTGACGATGAATGCTTTGGTCTTGCTAATTTTTCGTGTTTCTCCGATTTTGACAATGTCATTTTCTTTCGCGTTAATGTACTCAGGGTTGTGTGCTCGGACTTTGGAGCGGACTTTCTTGTATCGCTCAAATTTGGAGTTGTATACCACGATTTCGCGCAACACGGTGACTGTTTTAGGGGCTTTGGCACTAACCACGCGTCCAACGAATTCGTTTCCGCGCACAGGGTATTCGGGTTGGTGTACCGTACTTGTTTTCGTGTTTTTAGGCATAGTATTTTCCCCCGTTCTTTAATCGTTCAATCGGATTTCCCACGAGTTCGTTTCCTTCAATTTCGACGATTTCTCCGTCTAAGTCGAATGCGAACGTGCTCTCGTTTTTGGGTAGTGTTTTTTCCGTGTTATTCATGTCAATCACAAATGTTCGTTGCGTTTCATTAATGATTTTTCCAACCAAACCTTTCTTGCTCGCGTCCACACTCTCAACGACTCTCGTTGTGAGTCCGATGAGTTCGTGGATGGGAAGACTTTTCCCGTTGAGCGTGTAGTGGTTTGTTTTAATCATGGATTGAGTTCTCCTTGAAGCCTTCTTGGATGAGGATTTTTTTCACTTCTTTTTTGTGGTTTCCTTGCAACTCAATGCGGCCGTTTTCAATGGTTCCTCCGCACGCGAGTTTGCTTTTCAACGTTTTTGCCACTTCTTTCGCAATGGATTCTTCCAGTCCTTCCACGATTGTGATATATTTTTTGAATCGTCGTTGTTCTGTTCGAATCATTATTTTTTGGGTTTCCTTGGCGATTTGTCCGCAAACACAAATGTTTTTGGGCAATCCGCACGTGGCGCATACCGTTTCCATCCTTAGTGTTTCACCTCTCCTTTTTTACTGGTTTGAACTTTCGCGGGCTTATTTTGGCGAGCGTTCATTTCTTTTTCTTTCATGACTGTAAAAATGCGCGCGACTTGTTTGCGTAATCCTTTGGCCTTTCCGGGGTTTTCCGGTCGCGTATTCGTTGACTTGGTGGCCTTTTCGCGCGCGAGTTCGTTCTTCAAGTCTTTCAACTTGAGCAATAACTCAGACGTTCCCATTCCTCGGATGTCATTCAGCTTTTTGTTCATGCGGCATGACCTCCTTCAGGAGTGGCTGTAGCGTTCTCGACCACTTTTTCTTTTGTTTCCGTGTTCTCAGCCTTGGCTTTTTTGGCGCGGGGCTTTTTCTCGGTTTTAGTTTCTGTTTTTGCTTCAACCGGAGTTGTTTCAACCGCGGGTGTTTTTTCAACCGTTGCAGTGGTCGCGTCAACGGCTTTGGTTTCGTTCGCAACGACAGACTTTCGGTCTTTGAATACTTGTTTAACGTCTACTTTGTCCGGGAAGAAGACACCGGGTCGGATGATTCGCACCGTGACACCAATCGCACCCACTTTTGGATACGTGGTGACTTTGGCTTCGTCCACGAGCTTGGTTTGGTCTCCGACTTTCTTCATGTATCCTTTGATGAAGCGCACTTGTTTCTTTCGTCCGCCTTTTCCAGCGAGTTTTCCGGAGAGAATGACTTCCATTCCTTGCGCTCCCGCTCGTTCGATGTCTTGCACCGTTCGGAAGGCAACGCTTCTCCAGGCGAATCCGCGTTCAATCATGTTCTTCATTTTGTCGCACACGCTCTTCGCATCCAAATCGGGTGTGGGGATTTCTTTGATCTCGAGTTGAGGATTGTCTACACCATAGACCTTGGAAATGGTCTCCGTGAGTGTGCGAATGTTTTGTCCGCCTTTTCCAATGGCTAATCCGGGGCGTGAGACGTTCACGATGATTCGTGTTACAAGGGGTGTTTTCACCATGTCGAATCCCGTGAATCCTGCTCTTCCGAGTTCCTTTTTCAAGTACTGGTGCAATTGGACTTTTTTGAGTCCCTGTTTGACGAACATTTTTTCGATCATTTATCGCACCTCTCGGACAATAACTTCAATGTGAGCGCTCTTTGATTTTCGTGATTTTCCGCTAATACGTCCTTGGGCCTGGTTTCGGATGCGTTGAAATCCGTGCGTGGCGTTGGCGTGTACGATTTGGAGTTTTTTGACGTCTAATCCTTTCACGTCTGCGTTCGCTCGCACCGTGTTCAAGATGTTCAACCACACTTTACACGTGCGTTGAGGGTATCGTCCGGATTTGGTTCCGACGATGGCTTGTCCTTTGCGGTGGGGAACTTTCTTGTGATACGTTCGTAAAGGCAAAAATGTTTTTTGCGATGCAACGTCGTTCAAGAATTTCACACTCTCGTCTAAGCTTTTTCCTTTAATCATGCGGGAGATTTCCAAACTGTATTTTACACTCGCTGCCTGGTTGGTTGAAAAGGCGCGCGCCATGCGTTGCGCGTCATACGTTCCTGCGTAGTTGTAGTTTGTTTTAACCATACATTCACGTCCTTACTTCGCCGTCACCGCGGATGAACTCTTCGTACTTCCGATTCCTGCCTTTCCGTGTTTGACTTGCTTGCGTGTCAACACGTATTCTCCCAATCGGTGTCCCAACATTTCGGGTTGGATTTCCACGGCTTCGAATGAGTTGCCTTTGTGTACGGCAAATTTCAAACCAATCATTTGGGGGATAATGACAAAGTCCCTGGAGTGTGTCTTGATGGCCTTGAATGTGGGACCGGGTTTTGCTCCTTTGTGCAGTTTGTATGCTTCTTGCACCTTGTTGAGCGTCGCTTTGTCGAGTCCTCGAACTACGCTGCGTCGTGCGCGTGCGTTCGTGAGCTTGGCAAATTCCTCGAGCGAGAGCTGCTGCAATTCGTTGAGCGTTTTTCCCATGTACGTGAATTCTTTGGCCATGTGTTTCTCTCCTCGGGGTTAGTTCTTCTTTCTCCTTCCAGTACGTGAAGAAGCAATGGCTCCAACCTTTCGTCCAGCGGGGGCATTTCGTGCCGTAGACTTGGACTTTCCGGGGTGGTGCTGACTTCCTCCGAATGGGTGAGAGTTCGGGTTCATTGCGACTCCGCGAACAATCGAGTGTCTCTTCTTGCGAGCTTTCATCGCGTGGTGTTTCTTACCCGCTTTGATGAATGGTTTCTCTACACGAGCGCCGCAGGAAACACTTCCAATCGTTGCACGTGCATCGGGGTGGACGCGAATAGTCTTCGTTGAGGGAAGTTTGATGAGCACGTTGTTGGCTTCTTTCGTGACCACAAGTCCAAACACACCGCTTCCGCGAACGAGTTTTCCGCCATCACCGGGGCGAATTTCCACGTTGAACACGGGCGCTCCTTCGGGGATGTATTTTACAGGTAAAATGTTTCCAATTTTGACTTCGGCTTCTTTTCCCATTTCAACACGTTGTCCCACGCTCAATCCTTCCGCGGCCATGTTGTATGTTTTGCGATTGTCTTCCAATTGGATGAGTGCAAGTACGGCTGTTTTCGTGGGATCGTCCACGATGTCGATGACTTGTCCTAATACTTTTCCTTCTCGCTGAATGGGAGAATACGGAACGTAGTGAATGTCTGCCACTCCGTGAAAGCTGGCTTGGAATCGGTTGCTACCTTTTCCTCTACGCTGGTGGATGAGTCGCTTACCCATATTAGATCACTCCCAACTTGGCGGCGAGTTCTTCGGCTTTGAATTTTTTGTCTAATTTAACAGTGACTTTCTTTCGTCCTTTCATGTCGTTGACCACGTTTACTTTGTCCACTTTGACTTTGTACACTCGCTCAACGAGTTTCTTAATGTCTGTCTTCGTGGCTTTTTCGGTTGCAATAAAGGAAAGTTTGTTTTCTTTTTCAATGAGCGTAATGGCTTTTTCAGTCATGAGGGGGTATTGCAGCAAACCAAAGTCTTCTAACTCCATGGCAAATCCTTTCGATGATTTGGCGGATGACTTTT
>CAZKAN010000038.1:0-6945 GCA_964550925.1 uncultured archaeon
AAGTGAGGGTCACACCCCATGAGTTTACAAAACGCATTCGAAGCAGAGTTTACCAAACCCAGCGTGTTTCTTGATAGGAACAAAATAATGCCCCATTACACGCCCAATGTGCTTCCCTTCCGCGAAAAAGAATTGGGAGACATTACTCGTGTGGTGGCGGCCGCGCTGCGCGGACAACGACCGGAAAACTTATTCATTTATGGAAAGCCAGGCACGGGAAAAACGTCTGCCGCGCGACATGTCATGGACGAATTGAGCGTGTTTGCAGGAAAAAAAGAACTGAAAATAAGGCACGTGTACATCAATTGTAGGACGCACAACAAGAAATACAAAGTATTGTTGAAATGTTTGCGTGAAATATTCCCCAGCGAACCCGATAAAGCATTCCAAGGATATTCCGCGGCGTACTTGTACGAAAAACTCGTGGGATTCGTGCGCGACACGGAAACCCACTTGATTTTAGTCTTAGATGAATTGGACAAAGTCCGTGATTTGGATGAACTCATCTATTCCACCACGCGTTCAAACGATGAATTGCCTAAAGGCGGTATTTCCGTGATTGGAATTTCAAACAATTTATTATTCAAAGACGCACTCGACCCACGCACGAAATCCTCGCTGTGTCAACAAGAAATGATTTTTCCCCCCTACAACGCGGAACAATTGCACACGATTATTGAACAACGCGTCCAAGAGGCCTTTCATCCAGACGCAGTAGAGTCAGGGGCCATTAGTTTAGCATCCGCCATCGCGGCACAAGAATCAGGGGACGCACGCACGGCGATTAAACTCATGCTCCGCGCCGGAGAATTAGCCGACGAATCAGGGGTCAAAAAAGTCACCGACATTCACGTCAAAAACGCCCGTTCATCCGTGGAACAGGAAATCATCATGGAACACGTTACCCTTTTGCCCGAGCACGAGAAACTCGTCCTCTACACGATTGCCGCGCTCACCCTGCAACGAAAACCCATTCAGACGTTGAGTGGAGCGAAAGCGGAAGGGGTGTTATACAGCGGAGAAGTGTATGAAGAATACGAACGCACGGCCAAAAAATTCAAGTTCAACGACCCCGTGTCCGCGCGATGGTATCGCGAGTATATCAACCAGTTGGAAATGTACGGAATGATTGTCACCACGCAAAGCGGGCCGGGAGTGAAAGGGCAAACACGATTCATCAAACTCAAAGTCGATGCGCAGAAGATTAAGGATGTGTTAGAAAAAGAGTTTGCGGGCACGTGAGACGGTTTATTTGCGCGAAACCGGGCGCGGGGAAACTCTTTCAACTTTTTTTCGCTTGCGCGCAGCAGTAAAATTCCGTAAGTGAACAAATGTGTCTCCTCGATGAGTTAGTGGATTTTCAATCCGTCTTTTTCCAATGGGTTGTTTCCATAATCGAGGAGCGTATTGTCTTGTTTCCAAGTCACCATTCCATTTGACGATGATATAGTTAGCACGCGGGTTGGTGAGGAGGGAATGTACTGCGGGTCGTGATTGATTTTGCCGAAGTTCATGATAGAGACGCATATATTCCTCGCGGAAAGTTGAATCATGCATGCGGTGCAGCCCGATTGATTTAAGCCCAGCCACTACTGAACCAACCACCCCCACGGTGGGACTGAGGGGGAAAACAATTCCAATTAGTGATGCTGATCCTGTAACGATTACTGCTGCATTTTTTTGATAATCCCGGCGATGCTGCAAAATGTCTCGGACAATGCGCTTGAGTGAACCTGGAAGTTCTTTGTAGGCCGTGCGAGAGCGACCCCATAATGGCATGATAGTTGGAAAACAACCAAGTATTAATTCGTTGGGTCAAACAACGTCTTTTGCTCTCGCAACGATGCTTCGATTTTCTTCTTTGTTCCCTTTTCGTGTTCGTCGCCTAATTGTTTCTTCACTTGCAACGCGGGACCAACACCAATGACTTTAGCCAGGTTTTCCACGCTCGTGTTTTTCACATCGGAAACATTCTTGATGCCCACATTAAACAAGCGCCGCGCACGCACTCTTCCGATGCCGCGGAGTTCGCAAAGCAAAATGAGTTCTTCTTTGATTCCGCTATCTAAACGCTTGCGCATTTTGGCAATAAGGGGAACATGAATGGGCTTCCCCACTAAGGGAGAAAGTTCGCTCATCGCGTACAATAACCAGTCCCCCTTCTGCAACTTATGACGAATGAGTCCGGGGGCGACGTTGTATTGTTCCAAAAGCTCCTGCTCGGGAAGTTCATTCATCCACGCTTCCAAAAACTTGGCGGTTTGAAACTTATCCGCGATTTGCGCATCGGAAAAAATGGAATTGGGATCATCGAGAGGCATGTCTTCCCAACGCGATTGGATTTCCTCCCAAATCTCGGGTTCTTTCTTCGCAGAAACATTCACATACGGGCGGATTTCCGTCGTGTCGGTGAGGGCAAACAAAACTGAAAATGTATTCAGCTTTTCTCGTTTCAATTTTTGGATGAGCGCATTTGCGGACAGTGGATCCAAATATAATTCCGCGACACGCTGACCAATCTTCGTGGCCCAAAAACGATTTTCTTCTCCGTCAATGAATTCTAATTCGTACAATTCCTTAATGAGGCCGCGGAGCATGCGTTTGAGCATGTCTAAATCGTGATACTGTTGCGCGTAAAACGTTCGTGCGAAAAAATCATCCATGGAATCCACGTCAAAAATATATTTGGAAGCGATTAATGCAAGCAAGTGCATGCGCAACACGGGTTGTACCCCTAACTTGGACTCCACATTCTCCATTTCTCCCAAGAGGTAGTTTTCCATCACCTCTTGTGCATCAGTTTCTGTTTTGCAAAGGACAATACTCTCTCCTGCCTTGTCGTAACGTGGACGACCGGCGCGTCCAGCCATTTGCCTATACTCGCGCACGGGAATGTTTTTCATCCCCCCAAAATCAAAGCGTTGAACGGATGTAATAATCACTCGAAACGCGGGCAAATTCACTCCCGCGGCTAATGTGGGAGTGGAAGAAATGGTTTTGAGCAACCCGGAACGAAAATGCTCCTCAATAAGTTCACGTTGACGTGAAACTAATCCCGCGTGATGGAATGCGGAACCATTTTTGATTAATGATGCGAGCCGGCGACACTGTTCAGTAGGAATCTCAAGTGCATTTTCAATTTTCTGGGAGAGTTTTTCCAATTGTTTTTTTTCTTCGACACTCAACAAGGGGTTGATGATAACCGCGGTTTGCTTGGCCAAACTTTCTGCCCGCGGACGCGTGTTGGCAAAAACAAGGGCTTGTTTTTTCTGGTTGAGCGTGTCACTAACCAATGCTTCTAAGGGGTCCTCGATCGACAATTCTTTTTCTTCCTTGTCTTTGAACACGAGGGTTTGGTGGTAATGCACCCCTTCTTTCAAGGGAACGGGGCGATAGGATGATTCGACTAAATCCGCATTCAACCACGCTGATAATTCGTCGGCGTTGGGAATAGTCGCGCTGAGTGCGACGATTTGCATTTTGGGATTGAGAATACGTAATTTGGTAATAATCATTTCCAATGTAGCACCGCGGTCGGAATCAAGTTCGTGGACTTCATCAATAATCAACACGCCAATTTGTTGCAACCAATCCGCGCGATGAATCAATAATGAATCTAACTTCTCAAACGTGGTGAAAATAAAATCAAAATTGGAAAGATACTTTGATGAAGAGTCTAATTCTCCCGTGGAAACAGCAAATTTAATTTTTTGACTTTCTCCATACTTTTTCTTGAAATCATTATAGTGTTCGCTCGCCAATGCCCGCAAGGGGGCGGTGTACATGGCCTTTTTTCCACGGTTGAGAATAGACTCGAGTCCAACCAGTTCCGCAATAATGGTTTTTCCGGATGCAGTGGGGGAAGCGACCACTAAATTGTGCGTGTTCCAACGTGAATGTAACACTTTTTCCTGCATTGGGTTGAACGTGTCAAAACCATTGGTTTGTTTGACCACGTCTGGAGTAGAAACCATGTACTCATGAATGGGCAAATTGGGTTATAATCCAACAAGGAGGGGGGCCGCCGGCATTACTCGGATGGATAAATAGGGTGTGCTTGCGTAAGCATTTTCACGCGTTCACGCACGCGCTGCAAAATGGTTTCATTCGTCGCATTCATGACTACGTCCCCAATCATTTCTCCGACTTCCAAACATTCTCTTTCATTGAAACCCCGGCACGTTAATGTGGGACTTCCCACGCGAATCCCTGAAGGGTCTAATGGTTTACGCGTGTCGAATGGAATCATGTTCTTGTTTACGGTGATTTGAACCGTGTCGAGTATTCGTTCGGCTTCTTTTCCTTGAATGGGGGCATTGGACAAATCAACGAGACACAAATGATTGTCCGTACCACCGGAAACGAGTCGCAATCCCTTATTTTGCAAACCCTGCGCCATGGCTTGAGCATTTTTCACCACACTCTGAGCAAATGTTTGAAACTCCGGCTTGAGGGCATCTCCCAATGCAACGGCAATCGCAGCAATTTGATGATTGTGAGGACCGCCTTGCAGGCCGGGAAATACTGCTTTGTCGATGAGGGGGGTGAAGGATTCTTTGCACATGATCATCGCTCCGCGCGGACCACAAAGTGTTTTGTGCGTGGTCGTGGTCACCACATCCGTGAATGGGAAAGGGGTGGGGTGGGCTTTTCCAGCTACTAATCCCGCGACGTGGGACATGTCCACCATTGAAATAGCTCCACATTCTTGGGCAATCTCACTAAAACCTTTGAAATCAATTTGCCTCGGGTATGCGGAAGAACCGCTCAACAAAATTTTGGGTTTTTCGTGTAGCGCTAAGCGTTTAACATTGTCCATGTCAATGCGTTCAGATTCGCGCTCAACACCATACGGGGCAATCGTGTAGGATTTTCCACTAAAACTTAAGGGATGGCCATGCGTCAAGTGTCCCCCATGAGACAAGTTCATTCCCATGATTTTGTCGCCGTAATTCAATAATGCTAGGTACACTTCCGCATTTGCCGGAGAACCTGAATAGGGCTGCACGTTCACGTGTTCGCACCCAAATAATTGTTTCGCGCGGGATTGAGCGAGTAATTCAATTTGATCAATGACGTGATTTCCACCGTAATATCGTTTGCTGGGGTATCCTTCTGAATACTTGTTGTTGAGCACGCTTCCCAACGCTTGCAGCACGCTCAACGATGGAAGTGACTCGGAAGGAATTAGTTCCAGAACGGAAGACTGGCGAGAAAGCTCATCCTGAATTAATTGGTGAATCACCCCATCATTGCCCCTCAATTCCTGCGTGAATTTTTCCAAAGTCATTTGGACTTCTCCACGCTTTCTTCGCGCTGCTCGCGCTTTTCTTCTTTCTTCATTTCCGCGGAAAAACGACCCAATGCATAATTGCTCGAAACTGATTTTTGAGTCACGTGGAAAGCCGTCTGTGAGGGAGCATGGTCGACAAACTTCATGTGCTGCGCCAAGGTAGGGTGAACGCGGGCAATTTCATGATGCAATAATTGTGAAATCCGACGATAGGAAGGGTGTCCCTGTATTCCTGAACGTAATTCGATGAAATGAAACGCTTCGCGCAAATTCATTTTCATCATCCAGCGAACACGGTAGGCAAAAGGAATAACATACTGGGCTTCCTTCGGAAAACGAGCATGGATTTTTTGAAACGTCTCAGCAGCCGTGCGCATGGCATAATCATATTCTTTCTTCAGACCAACTTCCAACACTTCATCCGGGGTTTCATAGCCGTGTAACGTGGTCAAGTCCTGACGCATTTGGGTCAGGATGCGGTGGCGCTGCAAATCACGATATGCTCCAAAGTCTGCTAGCACGTCAAAATCATAATACGTTTGTTCAAGCGCGCGCGATGGTTTATCACGGCGATGGCGGCGCTTTCCCACGTATGTTTGAAGAATAACCTGCTTCTTTTCAGGAGAGAGATTTTTGACAAACGAAAGGAGCTGCGGCCAGGACTGATGGGCGTAGGGGTACAATGCTAACGCCACCACTTTCTCTTCCGCAAGGGGATCATAATCGACTAATGATACGGTCGAGTGGTTTTGGGCGGGAAGCGATGAAAGAAGTTGGTGGGAGAGCAATTGCATATCATTCTGGGTTTGAATACTATACTCGTCTGCTTTCGCGCGTTTAACAAATGGTTTAATCACGCCATCCAATTCCGTGTGCATGGCCTTTCCCAAATCACGCATTTCCTGCAACGAGTCCGAATAAAACCGTGTTAAAAGTGTTTGAAAAAAACGACCATTCCCAAAAATACCCACATTCGTTTTCGTGGACGCGGGAAGGAGATAACGCACAACGTCCGCGGCTTTCGCACGCACGGCAGCTTTGTAAGCCATTTCGGCCCGCTTGATGAGTTTCTCATCGCGCAAATCCGTGTACTTGGTGACAACCCCTGTTGCCGGGTCGCGGAAATCAAATGATTCTAATGGAAAAAAACCCTGAACGTGCTGCGTGACTACGGGAATAGCATTCGTGTACGTGTCAAACAACAAATTGTTCGATTCCTCGTATTCTTTTTCCAAACCGCTCGACATGATGACGGGTTCTCGATAAAATAAATAATTCCCCTGCTCGTCTTTCTGGTCAAAAAAAACATAGCGCGAAGATTTTTCCAAGGGAGACCCGCCCAAGCGAGGATTTTCAAGCGCTTTGGCCGCAATGTTGGAAACATGCTCACACGCGATGTGAGCACCCCCTAACTCTCCTACCGAATCATCGCCATACCCATCTAAGATGCGCGTGTAGAAATCCTCTGCCTTTTGAGTGGCCCTCGCCAGAGTATCCCCGGTTTGGACGCTGTGTCCGACAATATCGTTGAACCCTGACGCCGTGTCTTGAATGAACTCATCCAACAAGAGGCGGCGCAATGACTTAGTCGAGCGTGAATAACGAGAAAACAACGCCCCTTTGATGGATTCGGGCAAATTAATGAGGGCAAA
>CAZKAN010000039.1:0-6945 GCA_964550925.1 uncultured archaeon
ACAATAATTTGAGCAGCCCCACGGTTGAAACGGACTCTTGAGAGGGTTTTTCGTGGAAGGATTGTGTTAAGTGTTCGCGCAGCGCGGGCTTTTGGGATGCCTTATCAAACGTAAAATCAATTGTTTGCGGGAGCAGGGAAACGGTTTGTAATGTCCGTGTGTGCGTGGAGTCGCTTTCCAAAAACGCGGAAAGATTTTTTTCATACTCGCTCAACCGTTCGCGCGAAAAATCATTTTTCTCCAACGCACGCACAACGGTTTCCGCGGCGAGTTTTCCAGAAAATAATGCGTGACTCAGACCATCGCTTGTGAACGTGTCTCCTAGCCCGGCGGCGTGACCAATGAGCAACGCGCCCGGGAACACACACGCACGTGAACGGGTTGAAAGTGTTTGCGTCCACGATTCAATGTTTCCAACACGTTTAGCGTCCTTGAAACGTGAAACAAATGGTTGGCGGGAAAGAAGTTTTTCAAATTCCCCCAAAATGCTTCCATTGTTTTTTTGCAACTCCGACAAGCGAACGCTCAACCCGGCGTTACACGTGTTATTTTCCAGTGGAGTAATCCACGCGTGGCCACGTGCTCCGTTGTGAATGAAATGCACCTCGGCTTCGTCTGTTAAACCGGAAACATTTTCGTAATAACCGCGTGCACACGAAAACGTGTGTTCGGCAGAAACAGAATCATTGTTCAAAAATTTGGCCACATCGGATGAAGGGCCGTCCGCTCCTACAACAAGTTGAGCGCGTATTTCTTTCGTCTCTTTCGTGGACAAATCCGCGACACGCACTCCCACCACACGGTCGCCTTCTTTCAACAACCCCACGACCTGCGTGCGTTCACGAAACTCACACGTTTTAGAGGCGTGCTCAAAGAGAAGGTTATCCAAGACTTTACTCGAAACACCCCACCCGTGGGTTTCCCCACTCTCCACTTTTGGCAAGCGCTGCGAAAACGCCCTCCCATTAGGAGAGGTGAAACGGATGCCCCTCAACTTAGTATGAGGCTTGGTTTCGAGCTTGGGAGAAAGGCCCAATTCTGCAAGCAAAAAGCGGGTTTGGCCTGCTAGACATAGGTCACGGGAAGGTTTCTCTCGTGGAAAAGAAGCCTTGTCTAATAACAATACCCGAGCCCCCTTTTCCGCACTTAAACGGGCGCAAACACTCCCGGAAGGGCCTCCCCCCACTATAATAACGTCATAATCGCTCATCACGCATACATGGAAATCAGGGTTATAAGGCCTCCTGTGGGCCACATTTGACGTGCCAGGGCGTCGATTTTTAAATGATTCTCAGGGGTTTTTCAGTATCTAAAACCATTCATGAGATGAAATTATGGGTATCCGACCAGCACACTGTTATCGAGGACAAGACAAGCCTGCCTATACGCGTATCGCGGTCACGGTGCACGATAAGAACTTCATCGGAACCAACCCCAACCTCCGTACGCGACAGTTTAACATGGGAAACCCCCTCAAGAAATACACGCACATTTTAGACTTATACTGCGACGCCCCCGGAATTCAAGTGAGGGACAACGCCATTGAAGCCGCACGATTGAACGTGAACAGGGCACTCATTACTAGCTTAGGAAAAGAAAACTTTTTCATGAGACTTCGCATTTATCCATTCCACATCATGCGCGAAAACAAACTCGCGCAAGGAGCAGGAGCTGACCGTGTTTCCTCCGGAATGAAACACGCGTTTGGAAAACCCATTGGAAAAGCCGCACGCTTGCGACAAGGAAAAGTTATTTTATCCGTTTTATGCGACCAAACACAATTGGCCGAAGCTGAACGCTGCCTCATGAGAGCAATGCCCAAGATGGGATTCCCCATGGGAGTGAAAGTGCACCAAGACTTAGAAAGCATTGGAAAACTTCCCAAGAAAATGCGTGAAGAAAAAGTCGAAGTCAAAGAAGAAGTGGCCGCGGACGGAACCGCCGCTGCACCGGCTGCCGAAGGAACCGCCAAAGAAGGAGCCGCAGCAAAGCCCGGTGCCAAAGACGCCAAGCCCGCAGCTGGAGCAAAACCCGCTGCCGCCGGAAAGGAGCCCGCGAAAGATGCCAAGAAAAAATAATTCTGGCCTTTCGTTTACGCTCAATACGTTACCATCCCCCACCGCTCCTCGCGTGAGAAAACATGGATACACCCCCTTTGCAACTGGACGAATTGCTAGCTGAAGTACGCCAACGCAATCCCAAACAAGTGTTAATACAAATTCCCGAAGGGCTGAAAACGAACGTCGTGGAAATAGAAGACGCATTTTTACGCGAACACATTCCAGTGATTACCGTTTTGGATCCCTCATTTGGGGCGTGTGACATTGCGGATGGAAAAGCCCAAGTGTTAGGATGCGATTTGATTGTGCACTTTGGACACAGCAAAATGCTCCACACGCAAACGAATGTGATTTATTGGCCCGTCGAGTTTCCACTCGAAAAAAACATGATACCGGGTGGCGTGAAGGCGCTCAACGAGGAAAAATTTTTCCAAAAAAACAAACGCATCGGAATATATGTCACCATTCAATTTCACCGACACGTGAACCAAATCAAAAAAGAATTAGAAGCAAGTGGGTTCCAAGTATTCGTGGGAATGGGCGACCTCAAAGATGGACAAATATTAGGATGCGACGCTTCCGCACGCAGAGATATTGAAGACCACGTTGACGCGAACGTGTATTTTGGTGATGGATACTTCCACGCGCTCGCGATTGCGTTTGCCTCGAAAAAACCCACGTACCAATACAACCCCTTCACGCTCAAGCTGGAAAACTTAGAGAAATACAAAGACAAATACTTGCGACAGCGATTCGGACTCATTGCCAAAGCACGCGACGCCCAATCATTCGCTATTATTTTGTGCACGAAGAAAGGACAATTACGCAAAGCCCTGGCGATGCGTTTGAAGCAAGAACTCGAACAAGCCGGAAAAAAAGTTCATGTGGTGGCGATGGAACACATTACACCGCAAGCACTCATGGGGGTTAACGTGGACGCGTACGTAAACACGGCGTGCTCACGCATTGCCACGGATGATTTTGAGTCGTACGCTAAACCCTTACTCACACCGATTGAGGTTGAAATTTTGTTAGGAAAACGAACGCTTGAAGAATACCAGTTCGACGAAATCAGACACATTGGAAACAAGGTCATGTAAATTAGACCAAAAAAAAGAAACCACTAAACTAATTTTCACTTTTCTTTTCCGCACTCAACACGTTTCCACTCGTGACCCACGTTCCCTCATTTGCATTTCCATTCAACACATCAGGGAGTTTGGAAACGTGCTTGTCCGAAAGCAACAACGCATCCACTTTGGAACGAGCCAATACTAAAGCGGTTAATGCGTCCACGATGAATTGTTGATTCGATTTGAACGCGGCCTCGCTGGCCATTTTAGAAAAACGATTGTGATGCAACGTGTTGGAGGGAATGTCCATGTCCGAAAACAACACGAGTTTGGCACCCACACTCTCGGCGAGCATGGCTGCTCGGGCTTCCATGGATAACGTGTCCTTACTCCCTAACATGACGGGCAACGCATCACTCTGCAACACGGAAATGGTTTCACGCATGTCCTCACACACTTGCGTGTGGGCTTGCGAAAGAGTGCGCAGCACGAGAGAAGCATTCAATCCTGAACTCGCGCGCATGGCTTGGGAAATTTCCTGCGGATGCAAACTCAATTGGTGCGCCGCACGTGAAGCGACTCGCACGTCGGGAGATTCTCCAACGACTACTGCAACCTTCATTCCGTTACTGCGCAACGCATCAACGACGGGAGCGAGGCGGGACAACCAGGCCAATTGAAACGTGTTGTTGCGCAGCACTACGCTTCCGGGAAGAGCAATGACGAGGGAATTGGATAAAGTTGAGCGTGAAGAAGGAGGTAAGGTGGAAGGAAACCCACTGAGCGCGTCGGGTGACTCTTCACTTGTTGATGGGGTGTACAATCCCGAATCGTCTCCGGAATCGGTTTCGAGTTCGCGCTCTCCGTGTGGAGAGGAAGGAATTGGCGGACTGTCCGTTTGAGCAGGGCTTTCGACGGATTTTTTCTCGTCGGTTTCTCGAAATAAGTCAAACATGTCCATAGGCGCCCCGCCTACTCCAATGACAGCTGCTGCACCGCCGACTCGTTAAGAGTGACCAACTATAAAAATGTGAAGGTTTTGATGAGAGGATGGGACTCAATTCATACCAGCGGCGTATTGTCCGAGCCATGACGGCGACACATGAAAAGAGAACGTGGGAGCATGCCGCGAAAAAAGCACCCTGGTTGACACGCGTACGCGGTGAAAAGGCCGTCAAATTGTGGCGGGAACGCATGCAAGAGATGAAACGCAGTATTCAATTGGAACTCAACCTGTATGGAAAGTACATGGTTCAAGGAGAATGGGACCGATTTAATGGGGCCCAAAAAGAGTTCTTTGCGGCCCTATTCACCAAAATGGGGGGAAGCTTCCGACCGATTACCCCCGCCGAGAGAGAGTGGAATGCCCGCATCCTCATGGTTGTTCGGAAAATGGTGGGAAAGCCCGGAAGCCAATAGCGCGTTATAAAGGGTTTCGATACCCAATCTAGCGTATGGCCAAGGAAACCATCCTAGAAGTGGACTCTGCCGAGCAGGCATTATTCAAAAAGAAGCTCAAGGAGCTTAACGGCTACAAGGGACGCGGCACGGAACTCATTTCCGTGTATATCCCCAATGGCACGGACCGCGGTTCGGTCATGAACCAATTAGCCACGGAAATGGGACAAAGTGGGAATATCAAATCGCCTCAAACACGAAAAAACGTTCAATCCGCACTCAAAAAAATATCCAATTATTTGAAACAAATCAACTTTGACATTCCCAACACGGGACTCGTTGTGTTTGCGGGAAACGTTTCCCCGATTGAAGGACGATCGGACTTGCGATTGTTTGTGGTGAAGCCACTCAAACAATTACGCACGAAATTGTATTGGTGTGACTCGTCTTTTCATCTCGCTCCATTGGAAGAAATGATGGTCCCCACGGAAGTATACGTGTTTATTGTCATGGACAAACGCGAGGCAACCGTCGCGTTGCTCGTGGGAAAACGATATGATATCATTGGACACTTCACCTCAAACGTGGCAGGGAAATTTCGTGCAGGTGGACAATCCGCGCAACGATTTGAACACTTACGTGAAGAGGCGGCGAATGACTTTTACAAAAGCGTCTCCGGAAAAATTAATGCCTCATTAGAAGGAAAATGGGAAAAACTCAAAGGAATCGTAGTGGGGGGACCGGGACAAACCAAGAACCAATTCCTCGAAGTCGGGGGACTCGATTATCGTTTACGAGACAAAATATTAGGAATTGTAGACTTATCCTACACGGACGAATCAGGCATCCGTGAAATTATTCAACGAAGTGAAGATATTTTGCGCAACACGGATTTGATGCGCGAACGCGTAACATTGGATAAGTTCATGCAACAAGTCGTGAAAGATGGTCTCGCGACGTATGGTCAAAAAGACGTGGAAGCCGCATTGGAAAAGGGACAAGTTTCCTTACTCATCTTATCGGAAGGAATCACGTGGCGCGTGATTAAAGTAAAATGCACGAATTGTGAGCACGAAAAAGTATACACGATTAAGGACCCCAAACAAGAGTTTGATGACACCACCATTTCGTGTGAAAAATGCAACTCTCCCGTAGAAGAAGTAGAAGAAACGGATTATTTGGACCACTTGCTCGACACCGCACATGCGATGGGAACGGAAACCGTAGTGGTGAGTATGGATTCCGAAGAAGGGGCGCACTTCTATCACTCATTTGGCGGAATTGGAGCGATGCTGCGATACAAATAGCCTCTAAAACAAGTCCCCCTATTTCTAGTACATGAACCTCCCCTACCTCACGAAAACAACCCCATTAGGAGGGGAACTCAAACGACGCATTGAGGATTTTGTCGTGGAAGAAATACTCGAAGATGGAACCGTTTGTGAGATTGAACAACTGAATCAAACCCCATTGAACAAAATAGCACTCGCGATTCCAACGAATCCAAACCCCATCAAATTTGACCAACTCCATGTACGAATGGAAAAATTCAACGTGGAAACAACGTTTGCGATACGCACATTATCACGCGGAACCGGAGGAAGCGTCAAACGTATAGGATACGCGGGGCTGAAAGACAAGCGCGCATTAACGTGCCAACGCATCTCGCTGTGGCGACCGGACGTGACCAAATTATCCAAATTTTTCGTGAAAGGATTGGCACTACACCACTCACAATGGTCCGATAAAAGAGTCGATTTGGGAATGTTGCGCGGAAACAAGTTCACCATCATCATACGCGACATTGAAGGAAATGAAAATGATATCCGCGAAAAAATACAATCATTCACGCACAACCTAATCAACGGGGTTCCTAATTATTTTGGAGAACAACGATTTGGGGGATATCGCGAAATCACGCATGTGGTGGGGAAATTATTGTTAGAAAACAAAATAGAAGAAGCCGTGATGGAATACTTATGCAAGGAAAGCGAGGGAGAACAAGACGATTTACGTGAGGCACGCAAACATTTACGAGAAACCAGGGATTATGCCCACGCGTTGAAAACATTCCCGGATAGTGCACACTTTGAGATTGCTATGCTCAATCACCTCGTGAAAAACCCAACGGATTTCGCAGGAGCATTCCAACGCCTCCCAACGCAGACACGATACTTGTTCACGCACGCGTACCAGAGCCACGTGTTCAACCTTGTGGTGAGTGAGCGCGTGAAACGAAAACTCATGTATCCCATGGAGGGAGACGTGTTAGAAAATGGCATCCCCACAGCTATACTCCCGGGCATACGTTCAACACTAGCTAAGGGAATTCCGGGGGAGATTGAACAAGACACGCTCACCAAGGAAAAAATTTCTCCCCAGTTTTTCGCCAACCCCAATATGGGGGAATTAGC
>CAZKAN010000040.1:0-6891 GCA_964550925.1 uncultured archaeon
GAATGGATTATGCAACACGCGGGAATCAAGAAAGTGGGACTTGAACTCGGCGGAAAAAATGCGATTATTGTGATGGATGACGCGGATTTGGAACTTGCAACGGAAGGAATTATTTGGGGAGCATTTGGAACAACCGGACAACGATGCACGGCCTGTTCACGAGTTATTGTGCACGAGAAAGTAGCGAAACAACTCGAAGAAATGCTCGTGAAAAAAACACTCAAACTAAAAATAGGCGACGGAAGAGCAAAAGGAACGGACGTGGGACCGCTCATTAATGAAAAAGCAGTGGAAAAATCCATTCGTTACGCCGCATTGGGAAGAAAAGAAGGAAAATTAGTATGCGGAGGAAAACCACTCGACACGGCAGGATTTTTCTTTGAACCCACTATTTTTACCCACGTAAAAGCACGCGCAACTATTGCACAAGAGGAAATATTCGGACCCATTTTGAGTATGATTACGGTGAAAAATTTGAACGAGGCCATTCGCGTGTGCAACCAAGTCGAGTATGGATTGAGCTCGAGCATTTACACGAATGATTTGACTAATGCCATGCAAGCAATTGACCAAATAGAAGCGGGAATCACGTACGTCAATTCCTCCACGATTGGAGCAGAAGTACACCTTCCATTCGGAGGAATCAAAAAGACGGGGAATGGCACGCGAGAAGCGGGAATTGAAGGCATTCACGAGTTTACGGAAACAAAGACGGTTTACATTGATTACTCGGGAAAACTGCAAAAGGCGCAGGGAATTGACTAAGTTGAAGGAAAAAAGAAAAAAAATTCAACTATAAATGATTCATCAACCACAAAATATCGGATGTGGAAATCCGCTCACGGCCAACGCCTAACAATTTAGGCCAATTCGTCCCCACGAGACGCGAACCCGAATTCACATAAATATATTTTTTTGTTTTCAAAAAATCATGCAGCGTGGAATCATTTTGCGCAGTGAGAGCAAGCTGACCCGCAATCGTATCACGAATCAGATCAATGCCACGTTCATACTGAGGAGAACGATGATCGAGAGAACGCAAAACGTTCACTGCGCGATTGGCATCCATCAAGTGACGCAGGCGTTTTCTACCAACACTTTCTTCGCGACTGCGCACATACGCAGCCACGGATTTAGTCAAACCAGCGGGCAACGTCCCCCGAATACGCGGACGCGAGAATGGACGCTTGAGAATTCGAACACCATTGGATTGGGGTTTAGAAGAATGTGCGGGCATGCACTATTCAGCGAAAAGAGGAATATAAACCAACGGGCGACCACGCTTTTATAGTCAGACTCAGCACTCCACGCATGAACCGCGTATCTATCCAAACCAGCTTGCCCGGACCAAAATCAAAGGCCATCCTAAACCGATTGAACGAAAAAAATGGAGCGTTCAACATTGACCATTTGTACGTACACTCAGGAGAAGGAAAGGGAAGTCATTTTCAGGATTTAGACGGAAACATTTTCTTGGATTTCGCAGGACAGATTGCGAGCAACCCGCTGGGGTACAATAACGCGGCATTAGTGAAAGTCCTGCAGAAGCATTCGAGTTTTACACCGATAAAATACGGAGGACAAGACTTTACGGTGCCGCAACACTTGCATTTGTTAGAAGAATTATTGAAAATTGTCCCAAAACCATTGGACGCGGCATTCCTCATCAACTCGGGAGCGGAAGCGAATGAGAATGCGATTAAAATCGCCGTGCGAAAGAATCCGAATGCACGCGTGGGAGTATCATTCGTCAATGGATGGCACGGACGCACAACGGGAGCATTGTCAATGACGAACTCGCGCGCGGTGCAAGTGAAACAATACTGGCGACTCCCAACACGAAGACTTCCATACAATGATGATGCGAGTATGGAATTAGAAAACCTGATTGCACGAGAGTATGACCCAAGCGAAATAGGATTTGTGATTATGGAAAGCGTACAAGGAGAAGGGGGGTATATTCCCGCGTCAGCGAAAATGGTTCGCGATATTCGAAAAACAACCAAAAAATATGGAATCCCACTCATTTGCGATGAAGTACAGAGCGGAATGGGCCGTACTGGAAAATGGTGGGCGTATCAACACTATGATATTGTGCCAGACATTCAGACGAGTGCGAAAGCGTTACAAGTCGCGGCAACCATTAGTAAAAAAAGCATGTTTCCCAGCGAGGGAAGTGCTATCAGCTCCACGTGGGGAGGGGGACACGTGTTGGATATGGCGATGGGAGCAGCCATTATTCGTGAAATTAAGAAGAAAAAATTATTGAAAAACGCCACCCGGATGGGGAATGAAATACACGCGAGGTTGAAAGAAATACACGCGCAATATGAGACCATTCACCATCCACGAGGATTAGGGTTGATGCAAGCGTTTGACGTGAATGATACTAAAACACGCAACAGTGTACGAGACAAGTGCTTCCAGAAGGGATTAATCGTATTAGGATGCGGGTGGAATGGAATACGCATGTCCCCGTCGTTGAACATCACGAAAGAAGAAGTGAATGAGGGAATGGACATTATTGAGGATGTGGTTAAGAACATTCGAAAAAACAATTAGGAGAGGAGAAAATGGGAAAAACAAACTTCGAAATGCTGCACGAACTCATGGACATTGAAGCCGTATCGGGAAATGAGGGGCCCGTGAGAGAATACATTCACGAAAAAATGAAACCGTACGTGGATGTCATATCCATTGACAAGATGGGCGACCTCATTTGTCACAAAAAAGGACGCAAACCATCCATCATGCTCGCAGGACACATGGATGAAATAGGACTCATGGTTAAACGCATCGAAAAAAATGGAAAAATGTACGTGAGCGCGCTCGGGGGAGTAAACTCCATCAATATTATCGGACAGACCGTGAGCATATTGGGAAGCGTGGGACCCGTGAAAGGGATTATGAGCACGAAAGAAATCAATAATGATTATGAAATGGAACAAATACCCGACATTAATGACGTGTTCGTGGACACGGGACTCACTCCTAAAGAATTGCAAAAACGAAACGTGTATGTGGGATCATACTTAAGTTTGGAGAAAACCGACCACACGATAGGAAACCCGGATTATATCGCAGGAAAAGCGCTAGATGACCGGATTGGGTGTTTCATGCTCATTGAATTAGCCAAAAAATTGCAAAAAAGTCCGTATGACATCTATTACGTGTTCACCGTGCAAGAAGAAGTAGGATTGTATGGAGCCAAAGTATCCACGTATACGATTGACCCGGACTTGGCAGTGGCTGTGGACGTGAGCAATGCGAATGACATGAATGACGAACCCACCAAAGTAGTGGGAGAAGGGCCCGTGATTACGATGAAAGATGATGAGATGATTGGAAACACGTGTCTGAACAATTATTTCAAAGAAATTGCACGAAAGAGTAAGGTGCCATTACAGCTCGAAGTGAGTAATTTTGGAACAACGGACGCGTTAACCATTTCCTTATCGAAAGGAGGAGTCCCCACGACATCATTGGGAGTGTGCTTGCGAAACATTCACACGACGCACAGTATTGCAAGCAAGAAAGACATGGTGAATTGTATGATATTGTTAGAAAAATTCTGCATGAAGCCACCACTCCATTGTGTCGAGTATGGAGAAGAAGAAGAAATACACCACGGAAAAAAAGTAGTAAGCAAATCAACGAAAAAATAGTATTGAATTAGGGAGATTGAGAAGGGGTATTGACTTCCGTCAACAACTTCTCAATAACTGCTTTGAACTCCGCGGCTTCCGCATCTAAATCATTAGCGTTCTCATACGGATTCCCCACGCGCCAGTATTTGCAACCAAACACATACGTGGGAACGGACATTTCGGGATTGGCTTTCTGCAACCACGCAATCTCGGATTCGGGAATAGTACTTTCTTTCTCGGGAGTAAACTGGTTATTACCAATGTCCGCATCCCAGTGATAGGCGACAATCTTGTCTTGGGCAATGTATTCTTCCATGACCCCGTTGAATGTCTCATTAATCCAGCGGCAATGAGGACAAATGGTGGTGGAAAACATGCGAATGACGGGTTTACCATCCTCCGTGCAAATGGATGTTTCACCCGGAAGGAGTTGAAATGTACGAATGGAAGAAGGGGGAATCTGACTCGTGTCGCGGGAAGCGTATTTGAAATTATTACTCACGCAGCCGGATGCGACGAGCAAGAGAAAAAGAAAGAGAATACTCCAGGATAGGAAACGCATGACGAAAAGAATAAGGAATGAAAATAAAAAGGAGAGGGAAAGTCAAGGAACTTTCCCCCACCCCGCGTACGAAGAAACGGTTACTTCACCGTAATCGTACACGTTCCTGCGACTTGTGACCAGGACTTACCATCCTCAATCGCTTTGAGAACGGTTTCAAATGCAGATGTAGGGCATGCACCCACGACTAATTGGGCTTTGTCACCGGGTTTACCAATGGCAAAACTGGGAGTACCACTCACACCAATGCTTTGACCTTCCGCCATGTTCGCAGACACTTTGTCGGCGTACTTGTCGGCGTCCACGCACGAATTAAACGTTGATGTGTTCAAACCCAGGTCAGCACCCCAGGCTTTCAAATCATCATTCGTGTATTGAGCCGTGCCGGTGGCGCTCAACTTGGTGGTTTCATCAAAGATTTTGTCGTGCATTTCCCAAAACTTTCCCTGCTCTCCCGCACAACGAGCAGCGTTGGCTGAAGGAGCGGCCATGGGGTGGAATGACAAGGGGAAATCCTTGAAGACTAATTTAATTCGCCCATCGGCGACCCACTGTTTGAATTGAGCGTCGGAATCATTGTAGAAGCGCTTACAGAAAGGGCATTGGAAGTCAGAATACTCCACCAAAATAATGGGGGCAGAATCTTTTCCCGCAACACCTTGACTATCCGCGGCTAACAATTCAGCCATCGTGGTGTTGGTCGTTGGAACTTGCAAGTCTCCTTGATCCGGAGTAGGCAAATTATTCTCATTCGAAGGAGCGGCAATGGACAAACCATCGAGACCCGTCGCAATGACGTTGGCACTGGTCACCAAAGAATAACCCAAGATGACAGCAGCTAATAGAATACTCAACGGAAGCACGTACGCAGACCAGGCATCGGATTTTGACGCGTGGTGGGTGTGCTCCCCCATATTTTCAGACATAGGAATGACCTCCAAAGGAATAATTACTCGTAATACTAGGGCGTGCACGTTTAAAATAAGAAAGCAAAAGCAGAGGAATTAAACAACACCCAACACGCTTAAAGCAAGAAAGAAGAGCAGGCTTAAAAGAGGGTAAATAATACTCGAAACATGAACCGCATCCCGACAGGAATAACGGGGTTAGACACCCTCATCGAAGGGGGGCTGCCCGAAGGAAGAAGCTATTTAGTGTCCGGCGCCACGGGAACAGGGAAAAGCATTTTCTGCACCCAATTCATTTACCAGGGAGCGGTCATGTACAAGCAACCCGGCGTATATGTGACATTGGATGAGCGACCCAACTTGCTGCGAGAAGACATGCTCACGTTTGGATGGGACTTGAGAAAACTCGAAGACGATAACTTAATCGAAATGATCGACGGAAGTGTAGCCAAAATAGGACTCCCAAGTGATGAGTCATTTTCTATGCCCACGGGATTCGATTTGGACAAATTACTATTAGAAATAATGCGAACCACACGAAGAATAGGAGCGAAGAGAGTGGTGATTGACTCACTCCCCGCACTCGGAATTAATTATGAAAATCCAAACGAAGTGAGAAAAGCCATATTGAAAGTAAGTTACATGCTCGAACGCACGGGAGTGACCGCACTCCTCGTGAGTGAAATGGAAGAAGGAAGCAACAAGTTCTCCAAATATGGTGTAGAAGAATTTGTCGTGGACGGAGTGTTTGCGATGCACTACTTAGGAATGGGAAGCCAGAGCAACCGAACGATGCACATCCGCAAACTACGTGCAACGCACCACTCGGAAGAATTGCACCCAATACAAATAACCACGAAGGGAATGCAAATCATGGGAAGCACGGATATTTACAAGAACGTGTAGCAAACTTTTGATAAAAGTTTGATCAAAACCCTAAAGGCAAACAACCCTTTTTGCTTCGCCAAAAGCCATGAGGAATAGGGTTATTCGAGCGAGAAAGCCATTCGCGGATGTCTATTTTTAAGGATGCGCAGGGGCAAAATAGTGCAGGATGACCACGTACGAAGAGTTAAGGGAAAGCAAAATCGCCAAACTCGCGAGTATGCGCGAAAAGGGAATCAACCCCTTCCCGTACCAGTATATTCGCACGCATTTAGCGCGGGAAATACACGAGAAATTTAATTCTCTTCAAAATGGAGAAGAGACGCACAACGTGGCAAAAGTCTGCGGAAAAGTCATGAGTTTGCGCGGATTTGGAAAACTCGCATTCATGGACGTGTATGATGACAGTGGAAAAATTCAAGTACAATTGAAACAAGGAAACACCAGCGAAAAAGCGTTTGAGTTGTTTCCATTATTAGACAGCGGAGACTATGTGGCCGCGGAAGGAAAAATTATTCGCACGCAGCGAGGAGAGTTGAGCGTACTCGCGGAAAACATTCACATTCTAAGCAAAAGCATTGCCCCCATGCCGGACAAATGGCACGGAGTCACGGACATTGAAGCGCGATATCGACAACGACACTTGGACTTGGCCATTAATCCAGATGTGAAAAAGGTTTTTGTGAACCGAGCGAAAATCATTCAAGCCGTGCGAACGGTGCTCAACAACCAAGGATTTGTGGAAGTGGAAATCCCCACGCTCCAACCATTGTACGGCGGAGCGAATGCACGACCATTCATCACGCACTCGAATGCACTCGACCAAGACTTATACTTGAACATTGCCCCAGAATTGTATTTGAAACGATTAACGATGGGAAACATGGAG
>CAZKAN010000041.1:0-6887 GCA_964550925.1 uncultured archaeon
ATGCCCCCCGTTTCAGTGTGTGGGGACTTTGTTTGCGATGCGGATGAAAATGAAATAACGTGTCCATTCGATTGTAAAATCATCGAACCCGAACCAGTAGACATTCCTCTCGAAATAACACTTGGAAATGTCCAAACCGTGTTTGATTACGAAGAAGACGCATGTGCGCAAATGGATTTGCCGGACGTGTACGCGCACGCATTCCGCGACGCGCAAAATAACATTGTATTAGTTTCAGGAAACGCACCGGATAATTATTTCATGTACGGCAGCACGTTCAACAATCTCTCGCGGAATTGTTCTCCCGTGTTGAAAAGCGGAGACGAATGGGATGTGGAAACGTTCGACCATCAAGAGTGGATTACCTCCGCCTACACGGAGGATGGGAAAACCATTCATGCACTCGTACACAATGAGTATCACGACCCTTACTCTCCTATTTGCAAACCCGGCGACACGCAACCTAGCAATTTGTGCTGGTACAATTTTGTCTCGTACGCACGCTCAACGGATGGCGGAAAAAAATTTACACAACCTGCCAGTCCCAACCACCTCGTGGCCATGCCTCCCTTCCAATGGGATGCGAATGGCGGGGGAATCAATCGTAATGGAATTCAAATGCGACCGGCTCCCCAAGGGTATATGGAACCTTCTAATATTGTGAAGCGCGAGGACGGATACTATTATGCAATGGTGCGCATGCTCCCCAACCCCAAAGGGGGAAAAGACACGGTGTGTGTCATGCGCACGAATGATTTGTCACAACCTGCTTCCTGGAAATTCTGGGATGGAAGTTCATACGCTATTCCCTTGGTCAATCCGTATCCGAATGAACCAGCGAATCAAAGCGATTACATTTGCGAACCCGTGAGTTATTCACTCATTGGCGGGTTGCACGGAAGTTTAACGTACAACACGTACTTGCAACGGTACATGAATGTGGGGTCAGGAATCTATGCGGACGGTGAAGGAGAACTCGCGTGCGGATTCTGGTACTCCCTCTCAAGGGATTTAATCACGTGGGAAAAACCCCACTTGTTGTATGAAACGATATTAGGTTTTGGGGATTGTCCGCAAACGAGTTATCAACAATCCCTGAGCATTGACCAAGAAGCGTATCCCTCCATCATCGACCACGACTCAGACGATAGGAGTTTCACCACGGCCGATGATACGGTGTATTTGTATTACATGCAAAACCAAGACAACCACACTCAAGGGGGGTGGGGGCTGCGCCGAAATCTCGTGCGTGTTCCGCTTGTGTTTCAAAAAATAACCCCCTAATTGAAAACGCCTCATTTTGGGAACCATTGTTATAAACGAGAAACGATTCCCTGACGTATGGCAACCACTCCTCCTCGTCGTGTTGGGCAAGGGGCCCTGGAATATTTGCTCCTCATTGGTGGAGCCGTTCTCGTGGGGGCAGTCGTGTTGCTGCTTTCTATTTCCACAATTCCACTCGCGGGGAGTACGCTCAATCAGAGTCTCAACACGTATGCCAATCTTTCTGGAGGAAATGCGTCGGGGGGACCCGTGTGTGGAGATGGACAAGTCACGGGAAATGAAGTCTGCGACACGCTGGGAAATAGTGGGTGCAACACGGGAGAAACATGTGTTTCAGGGTGCATGACGTGCACCGCTCTGCCAGTAGTTACTATTGCATTAGTGGATGGAATAGCCAACGAAGACGCGACACAAAATGATGATGGGCGGGCAACTATTACGCGCACCGGCAGCACGAGCACAAACCTTGATGTGTTAATCGACGCGGATTTTGGTGCAGCCCAACACGATGTTGATTTTGAATTACGTGTGAATGGAATCCTCATTCCGAGTGGGGCTCCCATTACTATTCCTGCGAACGCAAGCTCAGTTGATGTAGATATTATTCCGTTAGATGATGCGCTTGTTGAAGGAGTCGAAGATGCCGTCATCACACTTTTAGACCCGGGTGCCGCCGCGACGTACGTGTTGAGCGCTATTCCCACGGAAGTGAGTGCGTCGATTGATATTATTGATGATGACTCCAGCCCGGCACAAGATGTTACGCTTTCGGTCACTGATTCGGATGCGGATGAAGAAGTTATCGCAGACATTGGACAATACACTATTACTCGCACAGGAACGCCGGCACAAATTGCATTGCCATTAGACATCGATGTTTCACTCAGCGGAGTAGCCGCGAATGGAGTGGACTATGCGATGATCACCACTCCCATCACCATTCCCGCGACACAAACCAGTGTTGTCGTGGATGTGGTGACCCAGAATGATGCTGCGAATGAAGGAGATGAGGCCGTCATTTTGACCATCAATTCTAACGCAAACTATTTGGTGCAGGGCTCACGAAATGGAACGGTGACCATTCATGATAATGATGGTGGCAGCATTCTGCCGAGCGTGACACTCACGGCAACTGATCCTATTGCCACGGAAGCCGGACAGACTACGGGAACATTTACCGTGACACGCAACCCCGTGGATGCGAGCGCGTTGCCAGTAACAGTCAACCTTTCCGGGACGGCGAGCAATGTTTCAGGAGTAGACTACACGATGACGGGTCATCCTGTCATCATTCCCGCGAATCAAGCGAGCGCAACTATTGTGATAACGCCGCAGGATGATATAGTGGTAGAAGGTTCCGAGACCGTGATTGCTACCATTGCTGCTAATCCCCTCACGTATGTGGTGGGGAATCCTGCGAATGCAACTATTACGATACAAGATGATGATTTTGGCGGACCCCCTACTCCTGATTCGTGCACGAATTATTTTACGGGAAACACAAACAAACCTGGAAGCTTTCCATCGTATTCTTCCTTGTTCCAACAACAATGGACGTGGAGACGAACGCTCAACCCGACTACGGATATTGATGTGGGTTCCGGTCCCGGAATGGACGCGAGCGCTCTCACCGCGGCATTCAATTCCGCCGCGTGCGGGTCCACGATTGTGGTGCACGACCTTCCCGCGAGCGATTTGGATGGATTCAAACTCAATAGTAAAAATTGCCCGCAAAATTCTCCCATTCATATTTACTTTGTCAACCAAACCCTGGTAAGCGGGGGAGGCGATGTCATTGGAATTGACAACGTTCACGGACTCGTGTTGGATGGAATGAACAATCTCACCGTGCAAGGAGCTCCCAACACGTCGCCGCGCGCATTATTTTTCATTGGACACCACACCGTGGGATCGGCCGGAACCACTTCGGCGACGCGCATCATTATCAAAAACGTGGGAGTCGATGGACGATACGACCCTACCGGCAACACGAAAACAAAGTGGGCGCTCTTCGGAGAAAACAACACGGATTTAGGATTTTGTAATTTGGATATTCATGATATTTGGTGGGAACATGGATTCTATTTTCACACGATGGCTGGAAATTTTGAAGTGGTAGACACGAAAATTGATAACGTGGGAAGAACGTGCGTGCAACTCCGAAATGATTGGGCGGGGACGCCGAATACTAATTACATTATCGCTGACAATGATTGTTCACGCCAACGAAACGGGGGAGCGATTACCGCAGATGACCCGAGTGGAACGTGGTGGATTCACGGAAACCGAATTGTGAAAGCCGTGCAGGGATTCGTGTCCATTGATTCGCAACAACAAGGATACTTCAACCACACGGATGGACACGTTTATTTTTACGACAACAAAATCAAAATGGGGGAGGCCGTGGAAGCATACCCTGGATGGGGCGGCGGAGGAACATCGGCGATTGCATCATTGTTTAACATCCGTGATGGAGGGGCCAAATTCTATGTGCGAAACAACGTATTCGTGAACGTCCCGGGCGCAACGTTGAACGTGTTACAAAAACAATACGTGAACATGGCCGGGGGACATTTTCCAAATGAATTAACGGAATCCAATAACAACACGTTTGGGTTGGGGCACAACTCCTACACAGGACAAACCACCGATCGACTCACGCGCTGGGACACAGCGGGAGGGTCCTGCTTCATTGCCGTGGGAGAGTGGACATCCACTTCCAACAAGTGCGGAAAACCCCCTCAACCTTACGATGCGCAAAGCACCTTCGAGTGGAAAAATTCTCCCGCTAACAATCCCGCGTTCACGAACCTTCTGAATATGTTCGCCGGGATGCCGTGATGTGGGAAATAGTCCTACATTCGGGTGCTCTTTTTTATACACGAAAAGGCTGCACGATTTATGAGAGGCCGGGGGCAGTCAAGCTTAGAATATCTCCTCCTCATTGGGGGAGTGGTTTTAGTAGCCGTGGTCGTACTCCTCTTGCTCGCGTCCGGAGCAATACCAACTGGCGGAAGCGTGTTGAACACTAATTTAGGAACATACGGAAACATTGGCTTGAACAGTGTTGGAGGCAACCCCGGAGGCAATGCCGCTTGTCCCAACAACGTGTGTGATGTAGGCGAAGATAATTCCACGTGTCCGCAGGATTGTCCACTGATTTCCACGTGCGGCGATGGAACAGTATCTGGAACGGAGACGTGTGACACGTTGAATAATATTCTTTGCTCCACCGGCGAGGTGTGCACGGCTTGTTTAACGTGTGACATTGTTCCTCCGGTCGGGGGAGAAAATGTATTAATTGTCCGCGACACGCGGGGCGTGGCTAATATTTTTGCACCCAGTGATGAAGGAGCATTTTTTGGAATGGGTTACGCGGCAGCGGAAGACCGAATTCTGCAAATGGAATTCATCCGAATGTACATGCAGGGGCGCTTGGCCGAATTTATTGGGCTGCGTAATTGCGTCAACCCCGATAATAAGGTTCCGTGCGATAATTCAGTGGATAATGACAAGAAACTCCGGCTCATGTTATTCGATGAATATGCGCAGCGACGTGAACTAAATTTAGATTCCGAAACCCGTGCATTTTTGGCTGCGTATGCGAGGGGAGTCAATCAATACATGATTGACCATCCCGTGAACACGTTGTCGCAGTACGATTCCTCGCACGTTTTTGAACCATGGCAAGCATATCATTCCCTCCTCGCGTGGGATTACATGGTGCACCCCGACATTCCCGTGGATGAAATTGACGTGTTGCATCAATTTGATACGCTCGTCAATGGAGGGATGACTCCCTTAGCTGCAGCCACCCAAATTGCGGGAGGATTTCCAAAATATTTTGTGGATGACACGGCTGCCGCGGTTGAGAGCAGTGACATGTCACAATACGCATCAGCCTTGGGGCAATACGCCAGCGCTCATCAGCCATACGGTGGATTAACTCCCGCGTACGTGGCAACGCCCCACTTCTCTCATGGATGGGCGGTGAGTGGAACAAAAACAACTACTGGAAATGCCGTCTTGGTGGGAGACCCTAAACTATTGATACGCACTCCCTCGTATTGGATGGAAAGCCATGTTGTGGGGGCCACCATTAATGCACGCGGTGTCACCATCCCGGGAGCCATCGGATACTTTGTAGGGTTTAATGAACACGTGGCATGGACGCAAACCGCGTCGGCGGGAGATTACACTGATTTGTATCGCATCACTCTTGGAACGGGTGCAAATGCGGGAACGTATTGGTATGATAATGCATATCGCCCCTGGGTTGCGAGCAACGAACAAATTTTAGTAAAGGGAGGATCACCCATTCCGATAACCACTATTGACACGCAACTCGGCCCCATCGTCACGGGAGCGGCTCCCAATGCAGGTGCAGGAGAAGAATTTGTGCTCACTACGATTCCCCACGCTGAACCAAACGCGCACACGACGCAAGCACTCATCGCCATGATGCGCGCGGGAAATGTAAACCAATTTTTCAACGCGCTCGACAAATGGGGAACTCCTGCGGTGAACACTGTTTTTGCAGACGATGGAGGGAATGTTGGATATTCTCACGCGTCCGCGCTCCCGACACGCTCATCGTTGTCCCCGCTCGCTGGATACATGGCGCAAGACGGAACGAGTTCCAATTTTGCGTGGGTGGGTATGCTTCCCCACACGCTGCGACCGCACGTGATAAACCCCAGCAAAGGATACGTTTTTTCAGGAAACAATTTGCCGGTGGGGAGTTGGTATCCCATTCGCAATGGAACCCAATACGCGGGAGGAGACACTCAACGCTCGGCGCGCGTGCGAGAACTATTAACAACGGCCACCGCTGCAGGAGATGTGACGCCTGCACAAATTTTTGCCATGCACAATGATACGGAAATGACTGCACTGCGCATACTCGTTAAAGCAGCGCAGCACGTGAAAACGTTTCAAGAACCCAATCAAGGAGTAAGTTTGCTTTCGAGCAACGCCAATAGTGCGCTTCCGTACTTGAACACGTGGTATGCTAATGGTTCTCGATTAGAAATAGGTCAACCATATTTTTCATTAGCGAGCTCCATGGGAACCACTTTCCGCGGAAGTAGTGCACCGGTACTATCGCAAATTTATGGCGGCGGAGAAGGTGGACTCATGGCGTTCCTCAAAAACTTAGACTATAATTTGAGCAACGCTCAAAATTATTTGTTGAGCCCGGATGAAATTGCGTACCTGAATTATTCCCTGGGAACGGCGTGGACAACTACCACAACAAACTATGGTTCAGCCCCCGCGGCGTGGGATGCAGCAGCAACTTCTTCAACGTTGACGGAACTAAGCGCGCCCTATTTTAGTTTATTATTCAAGGATTATGGTTGTTTTCCCTCTCCTTCTGTTTGTGCGAGCGGGAGTAAAACATACCAAGCCGTTCCCTCATTCAATGGAAATTCCCTCTGGTCGCAGCGAGCACAAATATACACGCACTTCGTCGATTTCACTAACATGGACCAAACACAGGCTATCAGCCCCATGGGCGTTTCCGAAGACCCCAGCAGTTCACACTTCGATGACCAAGCCTCCGCATGGTTGGCAGGCACCCTATTCGCTGCACCCATCTCCGC
>CAZKAN010000042.1:0-6723 GCA_964550925.1 uncultured archaeon
CAAAAATGCGCACGCAAACGAGGCCATCGTCACCCAAAAAGTCATGGGGGGAAAAGACCTATCATTAGTCCCCAAGCGAGGATTATTGCACGGAAAATGGCACGTGAAACGAGCCGCGAATGCATGGTGGGCGAGGAGAGAATATTATTTACATTTAGTAAAAGGAAAATAATTATTTTTCACTACGCATTCACACGTTTAACGAGTTGATGATGCGACGAATGATGAGCATTAGCTTGTTGAACGTAAAACGCTTTTTCATACGCGGGATGTAACCCGTGCTCGTTTGGCAAATTAGGATGAACAACCCCCAACACGTGATGAACCACTTTCGCATGCACGGGAATTTTTTCCTGACCAAAACGAGGAGAGTGTTTCTGCACGTTCACCACATGATGGACAGACGCTCTTCCCACTAAGATGAAAATAATGGCTAATAACACACCAATAACCCCGGCGAGAATCCATTCTAATGGAATGGTGCTTTTCTGCCGAATGAGCTCCGAAATAGTTGTGAATGTACTATCAATTTTGTCACTCAATTTTTGGGATTGTGAAAAATTCTTTTCCAGCAATGCTTCTTCTAATAAACCAATCAACACGCGGGCTTCGCTCAACTTACTGGTTATTTCGGAATCACTGGAAAGATTTTTCAACGCAGCCAATTGAGTCAATTCATCCAAACGAGTACGCGAAGCAGTAAGTTTTCCTTCAAAAAAAGTCGTGTCATCCTGCACGATAAATGAGCACTGCCCATCTAATACGCTTCCATTAATGGATAATTGCCCCATAAACGTGTACTCTCCAACCTCCGCGTCTGGAGGAATGGTAATGGAACGCACCATGGAGCGGGATTCGTCGCGGTATAATGCCAAGGGAAACGTCCCATACCCCACTTTCTTCCCGCGAGGGGAGACGGCCCACCACGCAAACTGAATATCTTGGAAATAATCCCCCAAATTAATCAAATTAAAACGCGCACTCGCCTCGCTTCCTTTTCGTACTGTTTGTTCCAAACACGTGGCCACGACATCAAAGCGCAATAATCCTTCCACGTTAAAAACTTTAGAAAACGTGTCCAACAAAATTTTTCCATCCGGAGTGTACAATTCCACGCGAACCACGTGACTTCCCCCATACATGGGAGAAAAATCCTCACTCAAAATTAACTCTCCCGAATCTCCTGCAGTCAAAAAAGGAGTAAGGTCGGTGAAAAAATAATACTCTTCTTCGGCTTGAGAAATAGTCACTTTAGCCAAGAAAGAAGAATTCTTTTTTCCCGTGTTAGCGAAAATAATCCGAGGAATGGTGGATTGACCAATGCTCAACTCATCCGAATCAAATTGCACATCTAATACTTTAGCCGCACTTGAAATAACACCACCCGATGAACCACCACCGCCACCCCCTCCACTGGAACTGCCGCCACTCGAGGTGGTGGTTGTAGTCGTGCCCCCGCCGCTCCCATACACCGTAAACCGTCCTCCCGCATTGACATCTGTATTCGTGCCACACGTGAAGGAACTCTCCACCGTGTACACTCCATCCGTAGAGGGAGCGGTGAACGAGTAATAATAATCCCCGCTCCCCGTCTCGGAAATCGTTCCATCGGTCACGAATGCGTTTCCATTCGGATAATTAATATCAATGCTCCCGCTCAACCCGTTCACTGCATTCGCATCTGAATTGGACACGTGATGCTGCACCGTTCCTGTACTCCCGGCTTGCACGGAAAATTGATTATTACTAAATGCAATGGTGAAATTGAAGTCTTCCACGTAAACGTATTCATTTTCATCCCCATTCCCATAATTCAGTTGACGCGCGGAGAGCACAAGCTTATACGTTCCTATCTGAGAAAAATTGTAATTGTATCGATACACACCACTCCCGACATGCGAAAAAGTGATAGAGTCAGTACCTCCCTGCGGCTTGTACACGGTCGCATTGACATCCGCTCCCGTGGTTGTGCTCGAACCCGGCCTCACGTACACGGTCACATTCAAGTCTTGACTCCCAACTTGGGTCATACAGCGCGTGGCACTCAAGACAGGATCAAGCGAATAATCCGGAACATTATACCACGTGAACTGAGAAGACTGCCCAGCTACTCCCCACACGGGCAGGGCGATGCCTGACATGAATACGAGTAACAATACCAGCCGGATGGCTATGTGCATACACGTACCAAAAAATAGTGCTTTTTATAGGTGCCCAGGCCCACCCTCTGCCCACGTTAAAACGGGAAACAAGCTACTTTACAGTGACAGTAAGAACAATCTGATTCCCGCTCGGACGTATTCCAGACGCACCATCCATGTAGAGAGAACGGTACAAGAGGGACCACTCCTTCTGCTTATCCGCGGGGGGCACACCGATGTTTATGGCAATCGGATACACTCCCGCGGGCGTGTCAACTTTAGGGTGGCCGCGAATCACAATCTTTTTGGCCCACTCTTTTCCAAACTTAGGAAAGTTAGGTTCCAAGACAAACGTGTTAGGAGTAATCTCCAAATCAAATTTTTTTAACGACTCAGCGTCGGCAAACAAGGTAATCCCTTGATAGGTTTGCACGCCGAAACTGGAATAAATGAAAATAGTCGCCTCAAACTCACTATCTTCTCCCCGCGAAATCTCGGCAAATTGTTCCGAGGGATACGTGCCATACCCATTCGTCGCCCAACTCGTGGCATCAGGTCTTGTCCAGAAACGCAAACCATTTTCCTTGAAACCAGGATACAATTCAGGTTGCAAAAAATATGATTCATCCAATTCATCAATCGCAAAAAATCGCCCAGTGGCTAACAAGTACGCAATCTCACCAAAATCATTTGGCATAGGCGGCAATGCTGCAAAAATTTCTTCTTCACTATTCAAACTAAAAAAAACAGGCATTTGCTCGAGAGATTTACCCGTGTAGTTGGAGGCATTTTCAAAAATACGATACGCTTCACGATTAGGAGCATAGGCTTCATTGAAAAACGTCTGACGACTCAGGGTTTGAGAAACATCCACTTCGCTCTCAACTAGAGTATCTTTCTCCGAAGGAACACTCGCTCCCGCCGTGACCAAACCCGTGGGATTACTTATGGAATTACTCACAGGACTTGCCCCATTCGACAATGACCAAAACGCTAATGCTCCCACCACCACTAATAGGGCGACAACCCCCATGTATTCTTTCCAATTTTTTCCGGATGAAACCAATTGATCATCCGGCGAACGAGACGCAGGGGTCCCAATCGAAGACGCAGGGGGAGTGAGCGGAGCATCCATGAACATCACCTTAACTCTGTTATTATGCGGTTGACGTATATAATTCAACCCGCCCAACCAAACAAAATACGCCGCGCATCACGAGGCATTCGTATCAAAGTTTCGAGCAATCGAACCCTGAGACAAACCCACGTAGGCACCATTTAATTCGCCGGAGAAGCACAACTGGTTGGTGTCTCCCACACCTAGTGAAGAAACCAGGCGCGCGGTGGTGGTGAAATTAGAAATATTAAAATCGCGGCACGTGGAAGAGGTAACCGGGTTAGAGGCCGATTGTACACTGCATGGAAGCTGCCACCCACCCAAACCATTCGTTCCGCAACCCGCACCGGTGCCCATCCAGACTTTTATTCCAACGTTCTGATCATTTCCTGAAAGACCAGTCTGGAAATTAGCATCCACGTTAATGGCCACGTTTCCATTATTGGTCACCGTAATCGAAGCAACCGCCGCGGATTGACAAACCGTACCGCCGGAGCTCGCACTATAGGGGAGGATTTTGGATGTGTTTCCATCAATATCCGAATCTTCGCCGTTACTTTCCACAAAATAAAAGTTTGAAGCCGAACACGCCCCACCATAGGTCAACGTGTGAGACTTATTGGAAGGAATAACCCACGTCATGGCCGTAGTATTCGTGATTGCAGCTAACGAAAAAGAAGAAAACAACACTAGACTAACCAACACGAGAACCGAAACAAGGAACAAACGCATAAGAATCCCTCAACCAGATGGTCAACTATTCAGAGTTTATAAACGTTGTTAAGTGGGTGGAATTATTCAACCACTTTCACGAGTATTCGCGCCACGGCCTGCTCCCCCACATACTGCGTCGCGGGAAAATACAATGAATAATTATCCCCCCACGCCGACTCATCCGAAAAAGAAGGGGGAGCGCTCTGCAGCACTACACTCGCCACGTGAAAAGGAGCATCACGCTCAACACGTAAACGCAATTCAAGCGGGTGAACCCAACTCGCATCAAAAACAGGAAAGGTGGGCCCGAGCAAAAAACCGCTTTCACTCGCATCATCCAACGTAACACGTATACCTTTACTCAAATTAGTAAAGCGAGAAACAATCCTCATGCCCTGAAAAGAACGCACGCCAAAACCCGCGTGAACAAAAACACGCACCACTTTCTCCTCGCCGCGACGCAGAGAAATAGTTTGCTCCGCCGGAAACGCACCAAAACCAACCACGCCATACCGCGAAGCATCGGGATTCGTCCAGAAACCCAAACCATTATCTAAAAAATTAGGAAAAAACTCCGGCTGCAAAAAATACTCCCGCGAAAAAAAAGAATCATCCGTGAAAACATTTTCATGAAAACGACGCACTACTGAATTAAAACAACGCGGAGGAGAAGGCAACTCAGAAAAAACCGCTGAAGAAACACCATACGCACTCCTATTCACATCCACACACTCGCCCGATAAATCAACCAGGGAAGTGGGAGAAGGTTGCGGTGAATTAAAGAAAAAAAGAAAAATAAAAAAAACAAGAATGAAAAACACTCCACCCAAAACCATTTTTTTTGAAATCATTCCATTCACTCCAACCATTCAACCCTGTTCACGTGGATGCAACACTATTGCTGTCTACATTTCGATCATACTGCGCCACATCCGCGGAAACAAAATCCGTCCAAATAAAAATATTCAAATCCTGCGTGCCCGTGGAATAGGTTGCCTTGCCAATACTTGTTGCGGTGGTGGTAACCACTCTACAATTCGTGTCCGTGTTACCTGTGCACGCTCCCGCATACCCCGCATATGTCTTCGAAACCTTCACCACAATCGCAGAAGGAAGTGAAGAATTCAAATAAAACAAAATGTTCAAGTCACTCGAACTCGTGCTCTGATTATCATACACAAAAAAAGGCTGCGTGGACGTTTGCCCTTCGGGATTAACTTGATTCTCATCCGAAAGTCCGTCTAAGTCCGTGGGAATGAAATAACCCTTCTCACAGGCACCATTGCCCGAGCTAATGCGGCCTTTCCCATTCGTACAACCGGACGAAGGGAGAGAAACCACGAAAGAATAATCATTCGCCGGAGGACCTCCACCGCCGCTCACCGTGTAAATGTCCTGCAACCAGTATACCGCTCCCGCGTCCGTGACACTATTCACATCGGCTTGAACAGAAACCAAAAGCAAATCATTCGCGGAAGCATTATTATCCAAATTCACTAATTGGGCACCCTCTCCACTATGCAGCGTGGAGGTCAAATAATCATTCGCCGCGCCCCCCACGTATTTTTTGTAATAATTAGTGGAATTATTCAAATCCAACGCACCGGATTTAGTGTCTGCATCGGTAATCACATACAATGCGCCCGTGAGTGTTCCCTCGTGCGAAACCCGCGCAGCCGAAATCAACAAATCATTCGCATAACTATTCCCATCCACATTCACAACTTGGTATCCTTTTCCACCGTACACATTCCAACCCAAATACTCATTGGACGCAGCGCCGTTAAACATCACGGAATAGTTTGCGGCGTTGGACAAATCCTGATTACCCGATTTAGTATTAGCGTCTTTCACAATATACAATGCACCCGCATCCGTTTTTCCATTCACATCGACGTATGACCCGAGAATGATCAAATCATTCGCCGCAGACCCGTTGTCAATGTTCACCACTTTAGGAGCGGAATCGTGGGAACGATTGGTGTCACCCAAACGATCGTATGCGGTGGAAGTGGACCAGCGCGCGGTGTAATTCGTGTCTTTGTTCAAATCAAACTCAAACATATAGTATCCTTGTGCGATAAAATTTCCGCCACCCGTCAAATCATTCACATCCTGAATCCAATACACGGCACCCGTGTCCGTGTTTCCCGCATCAATGCTTGACCCGGAAATAAACAAATCAGTGGTTTTGCCATCCCCATCCAAGTCTTTCAACAAAACACCATCACCGGAACCATTCACATCCCCAATTTGGTCACCGGCACGCGAACCAATGTAACGCGAACCACCCATTTTGATGGTGCCCGTGTTCATGATGAGATAAGATGTGGTATTCGAACCATTAATACGGTTCACATCATGCGTAATCGAAACATTCCCCGAATTGGCACGCGAAACAAAATTAGTTCCATCACAAAAAGGGCATGAAACCAGCATATCATTTGCAAGTGTATTCATATCCGCATTCACGATTTGCACCGTCGGACCCGAATCATTGGTGGTTCCCAACAAGGCGTTGCTTAACCCCGAGAAAAATAACGTGACAGTGGCTGTAGTCAAACCAGCCGGGGCTTGGCGAAATAGCTCTTTTTGCAGCCACACTTCCCCACTGCTTGTCGTGGTTTCAGGACCTAACAACAAAATATCCGCGTACACTCCATCCCCATTCAAATCCCAAAAACTCAACGAATAATTTCTATCACCTGAACGACCAAAACGATTGTAGTTACCATTATTGGAAAAATAATA
>CAZKAN010000043.1:0-6626 GCA_964550925.1 uncultured archaeon
CGTGCCGTAGAATTGATATACTTGCGTCTAAACACCCCGCAGAAGGTGCAACTGTTTTCATTCCACTTGTTTTCGTGTGTTTTCTGCACGATTTCTTGCATGCTGTTGCCAATTTCTTTTTTGAGGTTGACAATTTTGTAGTCGATGTCTAATTGTTCATAGTTTTTCACCGCTTCATCAATGGCCTTGTTGCGATATCCGTCAATTCCTTCGTCAATACTGATTCCCACAATCTCGTGTCGCGGCATTATTTTTCGAATCAGGTTGAGTGCCACTACCGAGTCCTTTCCTCCCGATACTGCGACAGCAATTTTTTCGTTTTCTTCGAAGAATTGGTATGTCCGCGTAACGTCTCGTACGCGTTTTTCGAAAAATTGTTCAAAGTGTTCTTGGCAAAACGCGTGGGGGCCATACGGCAGTGTAATCATGCTTTCCTTCGTGCATTTTTGACAAGTTGTGCGTGTCATACGTATTCGTCTGCGAGGAGAGAGTTAAAAATCAGGGTTCTTTTCCCCGTTAATGGGCGTGTCTTAAATAGGAAATTCGCTTTTCCAAGCATATATGACTACGGAAAAAATTCCTTCATTATTCAATTTGCCCCCCCTCGTGTGGGTGGTGGTCGTGGTGATTATTGGCGCGTTTGCGCTCAACATGATGCAACCAACTGGGGCGCCCGTGATTAATTCATCCAATTCGAATACTCCCACTTCTACTACTCCCGTGACGAATACGCCGGTGTATCCAACCACGCTGCCCGTGGATTTAGTGGATGTGGCCGTGTCGAGCACCACTCCCAAAGCGGGAGATGATATTACGTTTACAGCCACCGTAAAGTCAGCGTACGCGGACGCGTGGGAAGACATGTTCTCCTACGAGTTGTGGGTGCGCCAGTTTGGTAACTGGTATAAGACTCCTTGTTATGCGTCCTTGTGCGAGTACACGTTGAAAGACGCTTCTTTGGGAAGTGTAGAATACAAAGTGGTTCGCACAGCGAAAGATGGTGCGGTTTCTGATGAAGGGTCGGAATACTTAGAAGTGGTCTCCACCACCCAAACGGGTGATACGATTGGGCCTAAAGTCACTGCCTCCCATTCTCCCGCAAATCCTAAAGCGGGTCAGAGCGTGTTGATTACTGCCTTGGTGGATGACATTTCGTCCGTGGCGAGTGCCTCTATTTATGTGAATGGAGACATTGTCAAGTCCTGCGTGCAGACGATTAAGATTATGACCTGCCAAGTTACTCTTCCGGATGTGGAAGTGGGGTTGTATGACTATTACGTCATTGCCAAGGACACCATGGGAAACACCACCCAAACCGAGTCAACCAGTTATTCTGTGGCCTCCAATTAGGGGCCATGGAGTCTGGTTTAAAAGCGTTTAGCCAGCGTTTTTGGTAGTTATGACCCTCGTTAAACGATTGAATGAAACCATTCAGAAAGAATGGGCCCGTGAACGCACGGAACACACCGATTATGGTACCCTTTTTCGCAGCCGCATGATGGATTATCGCGCGGAAGGAGAAGCCGTGGTAAAAGTTGAGAAACCATTCAACGTGGGAAGGGCCCGCGCATTAGGATACAAGGCCAAGCCCGGAATCACCGTTGCGCGTGTCCGTATTCGCCGCGGGGGAGGATTATTCATTCGTCCTCGTCGTGCTCGCAAACCTAAACGAATGCAAGTTGCTTCGATGACACGCCGAAAGAGTGTTCAAGTCATGGCTGAAACACGCGCACAAAAGCATTTTCCCAACATGGAAGTTTTGAACTCATACAAAGTGGGTCAAGACGGAAAGAATCAATATTTTGAAGTTATTTTAGTGGATCCGCGCAACTCAAGTGTGTTGGCCGACAAGGACATGAAATGGATTGCCGAACCCCAACACCAAGGACGCGTGTACCGCGGTAAAACATCTGCTGGACAAAAGTCTCGCGGCTTGTTGAATCCGGTGGGTTCACGCGGTAGTGAAAAAGTTCGCCCCGGTGCGCGCGCGAATGATCGAAAGGGCCGATAATTTTTTTCGGTTCATTTATTTAGTGTGCTTTCCTACACTTCAGAATGCCCGTGCAAACGTTGAGTGACATGGTTTACGCGTCTGCGATTAGTAGTCAAACAAACGCATTAGGAATAGTGTATGATTCATCTTCTTCTGCGTCGCGTGACCAATTTATTCATCATCAAAAATTTGTTTTTCTCACGCAAACGAATCGCGAGGAAATTCAGCGTTGTGCTTCGTTTAAAGTTCCGGTCATTTTGCACGTTCACTCGTTGCAGGAAGCATTTGACACGTTCAAAATGAGCAGTGTGAAAATTATTTTGCTCGTTGCACGCGGGAATGTTCCATTTATTGATTTTGGGTGGATGGGCAAAGCGTACGAGGAAAAAAAGAGTGTTGTTTTTTCTTTGCACGAGTTGCAGCGCGCGTTTGCAAGTAAAGACGCGTCTACCCTGCAAGAATATCGCAAAATGGCTCAACTATTGTACAAGTCTAAGGTTCCATTAGGATTAGTGAGTTTGGCTCGCGAGGAAAAAGACGCGTTGTCACCTGAGGAAGTGATTTCCTGGGCCGCGTATTTGGGTGTTCCCTCCTTGAGCGTGCAATGGTATCTTTAACTCCGTGAACGCGATTTACGGTATGGTTGAGAAGAAATCCGTGTCCACAATACCATTAAGTATGCGTGGGAAGAAGCGGTATATTTTATTCACGCTCCACGTGGAAAACATGAATCTTATTTCTAAAGATGATTTTTCGCGCGCCCTTAAGCATCACTTGCTTCATTGTTTTGGCGTGCTAGGATTGCCTTTGCATCGCGTCAAATTAATTATTTTTGACGCTAAACAGGGAAAGGGTATTCTTCGCTGCGCCCACACGTCCAAGGATAACATAATTACTGCCCTCACGTTAATGACTAATCTGAGTGGCAAACCCCTTCGGGTGCGTACGTTGCGTACGAGTGGCACACTCAAATCGTTGCGTCCGGGATTTTATGCCTGAATGGAGTGTTTTTCTATTGGATTGATTCCTTGGTGAAAGACTGTGTTTTAGTACGTGGACTAAAACCGTTGCTGAAAGCGGTCTTTAAAAAGGAATAGCGCATCCATTAGTTATTGTATCCCATTAATCGAATGAAATATTCACGGGATTTGTTCCCGTAGCGAGTGTGAGAGATCATGTATCCCGGTTCTGCTAAAAGTGCGGCGTATGACCGCTCAGCCACCATGTTTAGTCCGGATGGACGATTATACCAAGTTGAGTACGCATCAAAGATTGTTCAACAAGGAACAACCGGCGCCGCGTGCGTGTACAAAAATGGCGTCGTTTTCGGCGCGGATAAGAATGTGACGAGTAAGCTCATGCTCGCGGATTCGATTGAAAAATTGTTCAAAATTGATGACCACATTGGTGCGGTCTCCGCGGGATTAGTGGGGGACGCTCGTCGACTCATTCAGGACGCAAGAGCGCGTGCGCAGGAAAACGTCATGTATTACGATGAGCCTATTCACATTGAGACTCTTTCCAAGGACATTTCAGGAAACATGCAGGCTGTTACCCAATATGGGGGAACACGCCCGTATGGAGTATCATTCATCATTGGGGGAGTCGATGAGACTGGCCCGCGATTGTTTGAGACCGAACCTTCCGGAGCGTTAGCCGAATACGTGGCTGTTTCCGTGGGGGCAGGTCGTAAAGAGGCCATGGATTTTTTTGAGAAGAATTACCAATCCAATTTGTCACGTGAACAAGCCGTGAAATTGGTTTTTGCGGCATTGGAGCAGGGTCTTCCCAAAACACAAAAATTAAGCTTGGACCGCGTGGATTTTGGATTTGTGGATAAAGACAAATCCTTCACGCGGATGGACAAGAATGAATTGAAAGCCGTCCTCGGTACGTCTAAAGGAGATAAGTCCGGGTCGGAGAGTAAGTAATCAACTAAACGCGCAACGTGTGCGTGAGTTAAAACGAGGAAAGGAATACTCGCGGGGAAAACCCGCGAATGAAACACCCCCCAACGAGGGAATGATTCGCGCCCCTGCGCGAGAGAAGTGAAAAATAGCATGGTAAAATTGGAACAGGCCATTGTGGCCAAATACGTGCACGCGGGAGTGCACTTCGAAATACTCGTGGACCCCGACTTGGCCTTGAAAATGAAAAAAGGCATGGTGGTGAGTCTCGATGACTTGCTGGCAACGGACGACGTGTACGAGGATGCTAAAAAGAGCGAGCGTCAAACGGAGAGCCAAATACTCAAGGTGTTTGGCACACTTGACATTAGGGAAATCGCCCCCAAAATCATTCGGGAAGGAGAAATACAATTAACCACGGAACAACGCCGTCAGTTAAAGGAAGAGAAGCGCAAGGCCATTATTGATTTCCTCGCCAAGAATGCTATGAATCCTCAAACCCAAACGCCTCATCCTCCCTTGCGGATTGAGACTGCGTTAAATGAGTTGAAAATTCAAGTGGATGAGTTCAAGGATATTCCCACGCAAGTCAATGATATTCTTCCCAAATTGAGGAAACTATTACCCATTTCCATGGACAAAATCCAGGTGGCGGTAAAAGTCCCCGTGCAATATGTTACTCCAGCGTTGAACGTGTTGCACAAGTTTGAGTTGAAGAAGCAAGAATGGCAGAGTGATGGAAGCCTAATCGCAGTCGTAGAAATTCCCGGTGGAATGAAGCAGGAGCTTTTTGAGAAGCTCAACCACGCCACTCACGGGGATGTCGTGACAAAAATAATGGAGAAGACAGCGTAGTGAAAAATAATAATCCAAGCAAATGGAAAAACAAACAACAGGATGATGCTAATCAAAAGGGAGTGAACATGTATGAGTAAAGAAATTGTCGTTCCGGGAGAATTACTCACCACGGAAAACAAACAAATTGGCGTGCACACATTCGCGCGCGACGGAAAAATATTTGCCGATTGTCTCGGCATCAGGAATGAGTCCAACGACCGAATATCGGTTGTTCCCCTGCGCGGAAAATATGTTCCCGTGGAGAACGACGTGATAATTGGTGTCGTAAAAAACGAAAAATTTGCGGGGTATGATATTGAGATTAATTCATTCTACCCGAGCTTTGTGTCCAACAAGGACATGCGCGAACCTCTCAAAGTAGGGAGTGTTATTTCCGCGAAAATAGTGAAAGTTACTGAAATGAATGAGGCTGAATTGGGAATGGTCCGCTCGTTAAACGACGGAGAAGTTGTCTCCGTGACGCCGGTGAAAGTTCCCCGCATCATTGGAAAAAATGCCTCCATGTTGAACGCCGTCAAAAATGGTACGGGTTCAAGCATCATGGTGGGAAGAAATGGTTTAGTCTGGATTCACGGCGGAAACACGCCAGTAGCGGCGGAAACCATTCTGCGTATTGAGGAATATTCTCACGCAGAAAACTTGACGCATGATATTCAATGCTTCCTCGCCGCACGTACCGGTACGGGAATGCCCAACACGCAGGGACCGAGTAACGAGGACGCGTTCGAGACCGGAATGAATAGTCATTACGGCGGAAGAGGCTTCCGTGACGGTGGTTCACGCGGCGGATTTGGTCGCGGACGAGGTAATTTCAATCGAGGTCCCCGCAGCGGAGGATTTGCTCCCCGAGACAATCGTATGCGCGGAGGATTTGACCGAGGATTTAACCGCATGAATAACCGCCCACGTGGAAATGACCGTTTTGGCAACCGCGGATTCGAGAATGATGCCTTTTCCTCAGAAGACCGAGGATTTGGCCGAGGAAATGACCGCACGATGCGTGAACGAAGAGACGATCGAGGCGAACGAGGAGAACGCGGAGAACGAGGAGAGCGAGACTTTGGTGAACGCTCAACGAGTTTTCGTCCGCGCAATAATTTCAACCGCGGTTTTGGTGAACGAAACCGGGATGAAGGGTTCCAAATGAACAAGCGATTTGGACGACAATACGACGACCCACAAGTTGGGGGCGAATCGTTCAATCGTAATCAGGATTCGTTTGACAAGCGCAAACGTTTCCCGCGAGATAATCGCGACACACGCAACACGCGCGTGAGAGGGGATGAGGACCCCATGTTTGAGTAACACAAACTTTTGAGAAAAGTTTGATCAAAACCCTCGTGGTTTGACAATAACTTTTTTCAAAAAAAGTTTGATCCAAAAATACTCGAAAACAAACCAAAAAGTTATCAACCAAAAAAAATGAGGATGAAAAAATTATGGCAAAAGATGCAAAAGAAACCAAAACAAAAAAAGCAACGAAAAACGAGGAAAAACTCTGGTGGGTCGATTCGAAAGGTAAACGCATTGATGGACGCGGTCTCAATGATTTGCGAAACATCAAGATTCAAGCAGGCGTTCTACCAAACGCGGATGGCTCATGTTACTTGGAATGGGGACAAAACAAAGTCCTTGTTTCCGTGAATGGTCCCCGCGAAGTGTTGCCCAAACACCAAGCCAACCCCTACAAGGCCATCGTCCGTTACACGTATCGAATGGCCGCGTTTTCCGTGACGGAGAGAAAGAATCCCCGACCCGGGCGCAGGGAGACAGAAATTTCTAAAGTCTCCGGAGAAGCATTGGAAAAAGCCATTTTCTTGGAACGATTTCCCAATACCGCAATCGATATTTTTGTGGAAGTGTTAGAC
>CAZKAN010000044.1:0-1104 GCA_964550925.1 uncultured archaeon
GAAAGTGCAGCACAAGCACTTTGAGAAAGCCGTGACCAAAGTCATTGCTTCCCGCAACACATCCGATCCAGAGTTTGAAAGCGCGAAGAAAATGTTTAACTAGCGCGCCATTACCCAACGCCATCATCCATAGGCGGGTCGGTGTAGAGTTATTACTTCGCAACAACTCGTTTTGTTGAAATTGTTTTTAGAAAAATAGGAAGGAGTGGATGAAGACGCGCGGTCTACATCCCCCTCACTTTCCGAACATTGATTTCGGGATAGGCTCACCATGGTCTATGTTCGGTTCGTATGTGATAATTCTACCACATTGTTGGACGTTATATATAATCATTTTGAGGAACTTAACGTACTAAAACTTCCCCTATTGCGCCAAATGGCCTCCTTTTTTTCACGTTAAAAGTGCCACCCTCGGGCTTTTATCCTGAACAATCGAGTATTCTGCGTGATGACGCATGGGGACCCCGATTGGTGATTTAATCAACACGGAAAAAGTGGAACTTTCCCAACTCGCGGGAAAAACCATTGCGGTTGATGCGCACAATATTTTGTATCAATTCCTTACATCCATTCGTGGTCCGGATGGTCGGCCACTAATGAATGTGGATGGTCAAGTCACAAGTCACATTGCCGGCCTTTTGTATCGAACATCCAATCTCGTTGAAGCCGGAATCAAACCCGTGTTTGTGTTTGATGGTCCTCCCTCCGCGTTGAAACGTGCGACGCTGGAAAAGCGTCGTGAAATTCGTACCAGTGCTAAACAAGAAATGGAAAAAGCCATTGATGCGGGGGATTTAGAAAAAGCCAAAATGATGGGAGCACGCGCGATTAGTTTGAATGGGGAAATGATTGAAGAAGCCAAACACGCCTTACATGTGTTGGGTTTTCCCGTGGTTCAAGCCAAACAAGAAGGTGAAGCACAAGCCGGCGAATTAGTGAAAGAACGCAAAGCCTATGCGGTGGCGAGCGCCGGCACCGAGCGCAGCGGGTTCATTGCATCACTCATGAGGCCCATACCGAAAAAAATCAGGCCAAAGCCAAAGATAATCTGGCCAATAAATTTAATACCCTGCGATTTAGAGCCAAAGATGATCGAGGTGAAAA
>CAZKAN010000044.1:1114-2322 GCA_964550925.1 uncultured archaeon
TGAAAGAACGCAAAGCTTATGCGGTGGCGACGCAGGATTATGATTCACTCCTGTTTGCCGCGCCTGTTGTGATACGCAATATGGGTATTACGGGGAAACGAAAATTACCATATCGTAACGCGTATGTGAATGTGGAACCCGAGCGTTTTGAAACCGAAAAAGTGTTGCATGAATTGAAACTAAATCAACATCAATTGATTTGGATTGGCATGTTAGTCGGAACAGACTTCAATGAAAAAGTCCCCCTCATTGGACCCAAGAAAGCATTGAAAGCCGTGGAAGGAAAGAAAAGTTTTGAGGACGTGTTGAGTGGAATCAAAAAAACGATTGAGTATGATTGGAAGGAAGTCGAGGATTTGTTTTTACATCCGGTTGTAAACAAAAACGTGGATATTCCCCTGGCTAAAATGGACCGCGAGAAAGCTATCGCGTTTTATTGCGACAAGCACGGTTTCGACCACGTGCGTGTATCCAATGCGTTAAACAAAATTGAGAAAAAACCCGAGGATGAAAAGCAGACTGCACTTAGCAAATGGGGATAATAAATAGTCCAAATCCCCCATCCTAGAATGGATTCTCATTCCAAACCCCGTATTCGCCCTCCCAACACGGAGCAGTTTTCTCAATTGAAAGTTCTCACCAACAATCTCGCGTTGCACACGGTTTGTCAAGAAGCCCATTGTCCCAACCAAAGTGAGTGTTGGAGCGGTGGCACGGCCACGTTCATGGTTTTAGGAAAAACCTGCACGCGCGGGTGTAAATTTTGTCAAATTGATGCATTTGCTAAGGGAGACGCGGTGGATGAAAATGAGCCCGAAAAATTGGTTCAGGCAGCGAAGCAAATGAAACTAAACTACGTGGTTTTAACCATGGTCAATCGCGACGACCTCCCTGACCAGGGTGCACAGCACGTGGCGAATTGTATCTTCGAATTGAAAAAAAATAATTTTCGCGTAGAGGCATTGGTGGGCGACTTTCAAGGGAATGAAAAACTAGTTGATGTTGTTTTGCAAAGCAAGCCCGATGTGTTTGCGCACAACATTGAAACGGTACAATCATTGCAAAATAAGGTGCGCGACCGCCGTGCGAGCTATGAACAAACATTGCGCGTGCTCGCGTATGCTCGTTCACGCGGAATGAATTTTACCAAATCATCTATTCAACTCGGCCACGGTGAAACGGATGGAGAAGTGTTGCAAACCATGAAG
>CAZKAN010000044.1:2332-6450 GCA_964550925.1 uncultured archaeon
GAAGGACTTGCGCGCCGCGGGAGTGAACATGTTGACGTTGGGACAGTATTTGCAACCGTCGAATTGGCATTTGCCCGTGCAAAATTATTCTCCCCCCGAACGTTTTGATTTTTTCAAGCGTGAAGCAACTAAAATGGGTTTTGATTTTGTGGCGAGTGGTGTGCTGGTTAGAAGTTCCTACAAGGCGGGAGAATTATTCGTTGAAAAAATGATTCGCGGGAACTAATTATTTTTTCCCGCGGTTTTTTCTTCCGTGTAGGATGGTAAGTCTTGTCCGCCATTAATCATGCGTGCACTATCCACGGCGGCACGTTTAACACGGGCATCGCGGTGTCCTTCTTGGAGTTTTTCAAGAGTTGAGAGGGTACGTTCATCTCCCGCGTTTCCCAACGCAGCAGTGGCGGCTAATTGGACGAGGGCATAATTATCTTTCGTCAATTCGGTGAGTGTCTGAATAGCCTCTTCGCGTTTTCCCCCCACTATTGATATTGCACGGGCGGCCGTCATGCGTATTCGATCCGAATATTTAGGATGTGTGAGCGTGATGAGTGCTTGGAGTGCTTTCTCGGATTGCATCGCGGCTAATCCTCCCACCACTCCATTGGGGATGATGTCCATCCAGGAGTCGCGTTCAATTCCTTTCAGTAAGAATGCAATATCCTGGTTGTCTTTCCATCTTCCTAGACTGCGGTATGCTTCTCCGGGGACAATGTACGAGTCCTTTCGTTGTGTTTGTTTTTTCAAAAACTCAAATACATCATCGTAGCGAAAATTTCCCAGCGTTTCAATCATGGATCGTTGGACGCGGTGGTCTTTTTCCTTACCATACATGCTCATTATTTTCTCTGCGACTTCGGGGAAGGGTACTGTTTTGAGGGCGAGGATCATTTCAGATCGTGCTCCCCAAAATGTATCGGTGCTTGCTTGGTCAAGTATGGCGTACACTTCTTCCAACCCGGGCGTTTTCACTAATTCTTGTGCCGCGTACACGCGTTGAATAGCCTTACTATCGTGTTTGAGTTGGTGCATCCACATGCTTCGGGGTTTTTGCATGGTGAGTGTTTTGATAATCACATTTGGGTGGTCAAACACTACGTTTAATGGTTCTCCGTTGCTCGGGAATGAGAATCGGTGTTCACGTTTGGTAATGTCGACGCGGTGTAATACTTCTTTTCCGCTGGGTTGCGTTACGCTCACCACCACGGGGAAGTCCCATAAGCTTTTGTCATCCATTTTAGCGGTTTGAATGACTCGTACGTTTTCCATTTTCTTTTTGGAATCATAGTGTACGCTGACTTTTAGCTCGGGGAAGCCTGCGTTGTATATCCATTGGTCGGCAATTTTGGTTAGGTTTTTTCCGGTGGCGGTGCGGAATGCATTCACTAAATCTTCGGTCTGCGTGTTTCCAAATGCGTGTTTGTTTACATACGTTGATAGGGCGTTGCGAAATTCTTGGTCTCCTACCATTTCGCGCAGCATGGCGATGACCAATCCGGCTTTGCTGTAGGTGTGTCCGCTATCGACTAAGTCGTTAGCTTCCCTATACCAATTTGTCACAATGGGTCGTCGGTATTGGTTTTTGTCCACGTCCAAGTATTCTAACAAGTCCACGTATCGGAAATAATCATACTCGTCTTTTCCGTGTTCATGTTCAAACCACGCGTATTCGAAATATGTGGCAAATCCTTCATGTAAATACAAGTGGGGCCAATCCGCATTTGTGACAATGTCTCCAAACCACTGGTGTGTGAGTTCATGAATGGCTAATACGGTGGGTCGTGCGGGTGTTTCGGCGTGGGCAATTTCGTCTTGCAGGGCCCAATCCGTTTGCGTCGTACACGTCGTGTGTTCCATTCCTCCGAAAATAAAATCCGCGGCTGCTACTTGGGCGTATTTTTTGAACGGATAAGGAAAACGTAAATAGTCGGACATGAATTCTAACATTTGGGGGGTTTTTCCAAACGAGCGTTGGATGTTTTTTTCGTGTCCCTTTTCACAATAGTATTCCACACTCACGTGTTTCCATTTGTCTTTCACGCAGGAAAAATTACCTATCGCGAATGAGTTCAAGTACGTGGCGTTTTTCTCATGAAGCGTCCACGTGAATGTTTTCCATCCTTTTTTGGAGGCATTTTTTTCAGAGATTTTTTCTCCGTTTGCAATAACGATGAATGGTTCTTCCACCGTGATGTGCATCGTGATGGGGCTCTTACTTTCCGGCGTGTCCTGGCAGGGATACCAGTATCGTGCTTCTGCCGGTTCAGAATGCGTCCACGCTTGATAGGGTTTGTGGGGTTTTTCTTTCGTTGGATGAATGAAAAATATTCCTAAATCAGGATTCGTGATGGAATATTCCACGACCACTTTTCCTTTTTTTTCACGCACGGGAATGGTTATTTTTTCATTTTCATACGTGTAGGGGGATTTTTTTCCATTGGCGTGAACGGATGAAATTTTCATTCCAATCGCGTCGAGGATGATGTTGGTTTGTCCTTCAAATAATTCGTATTTGGTTTCCACGTTTCCCATCGCGTGCTTTTTTTTCACATCCACGGTGAGAGTGAGTGTAATGTGTTCCGGTCTAAAAGTTAAGTGGGGCGCGTATTGGGGTTTGCTTTTGGGTGTTAAATAGCGCGGGTCTTCTCCGTTCAACAACCCCGCGGTTGCGTGCGTGGCACATTGCATATTGGTTTCAATTCCGTCCATGCGGGAGCGCATACCCATCACCTTTCACAATCCTATTCACGTAAGAACTTTTTTCGAATTAATAAAGTCATTTGCGCCCGCGGATTGAGCGGAATGCGCGCGTTTGCGTGGAAGCGGTCATTTAAATAGGAGAATTTTCTTCGGAACGTATGTCCTTGCAAAAATTAACGGATTTTTCCACGTATAAGTTGTCCATTCTGGATGAGCAGGGAAAAGTGGATGAGAAGCTCCTTCCCAAATTGAGTAACGTGCAACTATTGGAACTCTATACCCATCTCATTAATTTGCGCGTGTTTGATGAAAAAGCACTCAAGCTGCAGCGTCAAGGGCGCATCGGAACGTATGGTAGTTGTGCGGGTCAAGAAGCCTGTACCGTGGGTTCGGCTTACGCGATGGAGAAGCAGGACTGGACCTTTCCTGCGTTTCGCGAACACGGAGTGTTTTTCACGCGCGGCGTGCCCATGGTGAACGTGTTACAATACTGGGGCGGCGATGAACGCGGGTCAAAAGTCGAGAGTGATATTAATTGTTTTCCCGTGGCCATTCCGGTGGGGAGTCAACCCTTGCATGCGGTGGGTTGTGCGATGGCCATGCGTTATTTGAAAAAGGACGCGGTGTCGATTGGTTATTTTGGAGACGGTGCCACGAGTGAGGGAGACACGTTAGAGGCGATGAATTTTGCGGGGGTGTTTCAGGCTCCCGTTGTTTTAGTGTGTCAGAATAATCAGTTTGCTATTTCAGAACCCCGGAGTTTGCAGACTAAAGCGGAAACGATTGCGCAGAAAGCCCTTGCGTTTCGTTTTGAAGGCATTCAAGTGGATGGAAATGATGTGTTAGCCGTGTATCAGGCTACGAAGCAAGCATTGGATAAAGCCCGCGCGGGAAAGGGTCCCACGTTGTTGGAATTGTACACGTACCGAATGGGCGACCACACCACGGCGGATGACTCAACGCGTTATCGTACGAAAGAAGAATTGGAAACGTGGAGAAAGCGCGACCCGATTACACGTTTCAAAACCTATTTGATGAACACGGGTGTGCTCACTCCCGCTCTTGAGGAAAAAATAATGAATGAAGCTGTTGCACGTGTTGAACGGGCCGTGCAAGCGTATGAAACCATGCCCGCTCCTTCGCCCAATGATATGTTTGATTACATGTACGCTCAACTCACTCCCGAGTTAGCGGAACAAAAAAAGAATTTCCTCGCTCATTTGTCTCGCGTCAATAATGCATCGTCTCCTAAATCAGGCGAGGGGCCGGGTTTCCCATGAAAGCGAATATGGTTCAAGCGTTAAACAATGCTCTCGCGTTGGAATTGGAGAGTAATCCCAAACTCGTGTTATTGGGTGAAGATGTGGGAGTGGATGGCGGCGTTTTTCGTGTGACGGAAGGATTGCAGCAGAAATTTGGAA
>CAZKAN010000045.1:0-6234 GCA_964550925.1 uncultured archaeon
CCGCAGCCGAGGCTGCATAACTGGTTGAGCGAGTGATGCGTCATGATTGGTAAAGAACTCTTATCCAAGAAACCCGTTTCTCTTTCCCACGTCAAGGAATTATTGTCTTCACGCGATTATTCAACGAAAGAAGCCACATATGAACAAACGCAAACATTGGATTACGCCACGAAGTTTGCCAAGTTGTCCGGTGACAAAGCCGAGAGTTTGTATAACAATTTAATGAATGTGGAAAACATGACGGAAGAACTCGCTGTCAAAATTGTTGATTTTCTTCCCGAAGATTTGGAAAGCATGAAACTGCTTCTCTCTAAACCCGGTTCGGTTCCCGATAGCGCGCTGTCGGAAGCCTTGGAATTAACCAAGAAGCACGCCCCCAGTTCCTAATTCGTTGGTTGCGCGTGTTCCCTTTTTTCGGGGGCATTGCACACAATCCATATATAGGATGTTTGACCCGTGATACACTATGAATGAAGAAAAAGCCCTGGTTTTGGATTTTCTCCCGCATGGAAAGAGCTCGAGCTTCAAGAGCGAACCCCTCGCAATAGTCATCGGAACGAGTTTTTTCACATTGTTAGAAGTTGTTCCCAAGCCCTCCGTGGAATTGAAACCCATGGAAGAAGTGTACATTGGTCGTGAAACGAGGGAAAAAATTGATCACATTAAGCAGCGCATCACGTATGAGAACTTGACCAACAATGCCAAATCAGAGTTGGAAAAGGCTGTGGAAAAAATTGTCGAGTTGAATGAGAAACGATTCGTCCAATTCTTCAATGTCGCAGGAAGCATTTCCCTGAAACGCCATCAATTAGAATTACTTCCCGGCGTAGGAAAGCAACACTTGGATGATATTTTACGTGAACGTTCAACGAAACCATTTGAGTCATTCAAGGATATTGAGACGCGCATCAAATTTCTCACGTCGCCCTTGTCTATTTTCCGCCGACACATCATGAATGAGTTGGGCGGAGACCAGAAGCACTATTTGTTTGTGCGCCCCCCGCAAGTGGAAGATGAATTCAAGCGAAAACGGTTCACCCGGTGACGCGTTGTGAGTCGCTTAGACGAATTACAAAAGTCCATGGTTTCCGCGGGTTTTTTTCCCGAGAAAAAATATTCCCAAAACTTTTTAGTGGATGAAAAGAGTGCCGAGGATTTAGTGGCGAGTGCTAATCTCACGAAGAAAGATAGCGTGCTCGAAATTGGCGCAGGCACCGGTTTTGTGACCGAAAAAATTGCCGCGTTGAGCGGCCACACATACGCGATTGAATTACGCCCCGAGCTGTGTGAAGTGTTGCGTGAAAAATTTTCTTCCATCAAAAATGTTGAAATTATTGAGCGTGATTTTTTGTCGGTTGATTTGTCCACGATTTCATTTTCAAAAGTCGTGGCCGCGCCCCCGTATGCTATTTCGGATGACATCATGTACGCACTCTTCAAACACGGTTTCACGCAAGCGAGTTTTATTTGGCAATACGAATTCGCGGACAAAATACTTTCTCCTCCCGGGAGCAGTGAATATCACCCTCTCTCCGTGATTTCTCAATACCAATACGACGGTAAAATTGTCAAGAAAGTCACTCCCAAAGCATTCTTTCCTGTGCCCAATCACTTTTCGGCCATTCTCTCACTGAAAGTCCGGAAAAAAACCCTCCCTATTCGTGATTTTACTATTTTTGTGAGCTGGTTGAAAACGCTTTTTCGTTTCAAAAACAAAACCGTTTCCAATGCATCCAAACAATTGGAAAAACACCCCGTGTTAGGTGTTTCACGCGAAAAGTTTGCGCGTGCGATTCACACTCTCGACGTGGCGGATGAAAAAGTATTCTTGCTTGAACCCGAGGATTTTGTGGAATTGTTTGAATTATCGCGCGAATAATTTGATGAGTGTATCGTGAACCATTTTTGCGTACTAAACTAATTTTTTCTGCTGGTTATTTGGGTTTTGCTCCCAATTCGCACCATTGTTTCGCGGCGTTGTCACTAATGCGCGCGCACAACGTGGCATTTTGAGTGATTCCTGCCACTCCTGAAATACAACTCGCGTACGCGGAAGAATTTTTTTCGGGAATGATTTCGCATAATGCAGCGTCGCGTCGTGACACGGCGACTTCACTAATGCACGTATTCCTCACTTGCGTGGTGGAAATGTTTTCGCACACGCTCACGTCACGCGCACTGATGGCGGCTTGCACGTAGCATGATTCTTTCTTGTTTCCCAGCAACGCGTCTAACCCTGTGTTCGTGGAAAATAATTTTTCACAGTCCGTTGCGAGTACCGTGGAAACCGGTTGTGAAACAGATTGTCGGAACAAGGGTCCCGTGAAAATGTACGGATTCGTGTTATCTAATATGGTGAACCCGGACACGGATAGTCGTGCCGCGTCCGTGGGATTAACGTAGAGTGCGAAAACGAATGGTTCGGGGCACCCGCACGCGGTGCATGTTTCACTCGTTGATTGGTATGTGAATGTGGCATCCAGAATGGTAATGCCCTTCGTCGAATAATAGGTTTGGAGCACGCTCAACTCGTTTTCCAGTGGAAAGTCCGCATAGTTTTTTCCATGTTGGAGTGACCAGTCCTTTCTCCAGGGAATTTCCGCGCATTTTTGGGGTTGCATGAGCACCCAGACGGGTTGACTCGTGTTGGGCGTGTTCACTAATGGAAGATCCCATTGCGCAATCCAGTAAATGACTCCTACTGAAGCAAGGATGATTCCAATCGTGAAAAGCACCGCGTTCCGGTCCATGCCACGTTTAACGGGTGGCCGGTTAATAATCCTCGCACGTTTAACACGTTGAAAGTGGGCATGGTTTTAATATCCAAAAAGACGTAATAGTCTCGATTCCGGTGTTAAACCGTTAATGAGATACTGAGGGGGATATGAAAATGAGTAGCTTTTTTGACCGAGTGAACAAAGTCCAGAACCAGAACGCGGGACAATACGGGTATACCCCCTCCGGTGCCGTGATGTCTCACCCCACCAACGCGGGGCCGGCTTCTCCCATGCAGAAGACGGAGCAGCAATTGAAGGATGAAGAAGCATTGAAGGCTATTATCCAGGAAACCCACGCCAAGATTTGTGTGATTGGTGCAGGCGGGGGAGGAACGAACACGGTTCAACGCCTAAGTGAAGTAGGTTTAGAGGGTGGAGAAACATACGCCGTGAACACGGATGCCCAAGCATTGTTACATATTAATGCTCATCGAAAAATTTTGATTGGCCGACAATTAACACGCGGACTAGGAGCGGGATCCGACCCTTCCGTTGGAGAGGCAGCTGCGCGCGAAAGTGAAAACGAGTTGAAAGAATTATTGAATGGTGCCGATTTAGTATTCATTACGTGTGGGTTGGGCGGAGGAACCGGCACGGGTGCCGCTCCTGTCATTGCTAACATTGCCAAATCCCAAAACGCACTTACCGTTGGAGTAGTAACGCTTCCATTTACGGTGGAAGGGCGCGCGCGCATAGAGAATGCATTGGAAGGATTGAATCGCCTACGTAAAGAGGCCGATACCGTCATTATTATTCCCAATGACAAAATTTTGGAGATTGCTCCTGATTTGCCCGTGAATGCTGCATTCAAAGTTGCAGATGAAGTATTAGTGAACGCGGTCAAAGGAATTACGGAAATGGTCACGAAACCCGGTCTCATCAACTTGGACTTTGCTGATTTGCGAACCATCTTGTCCAAAGGCGGTGCCGCGCTGATTGGTTTAGGAGAGAGTAAAGCCGACAAAGCGAGTGACGCAAGAGCGCTCGAGGCAGTGGAGAACGCACTCACATCCCCCTTATTGGACGTGGATATTTCCGGCGCCAATCGCGCATTGATTAACGTGGTCGGCGGAACGGATATGACGTTGCGTGAAGCGGAAATGATTGTGGAAGTCGTGGGTTCACGCATCGATCAAAATGCACACATCATTTGGGGTGCGATGATTGATGAGGGAATGCCCCGCTCGCACATTCAAGCCATGGTCGTAATCGCCGGGGGAAAAATCCCCTTCTTAGATGGACCCGCTCCCGGACAAGAATCCGCCAAGGTTGACTTAGACATTGAGTTCACCGAATAGACTCGCGCCATTATCCATCTGGCGGGCCGGAGGTCGCCGGCCGCGCGACCTTTTTGATCAAACTTTTCGCTAAAAGTTTGGGCGGGTCGGCCTCGAGGTGTCGAAAAGCGACACCTCTTTACTCATTCGCGTTGCATCATGGTGCCCGCGTTTTTCTTTTTCCAAAAAAGAGAGTTCCTTTTAAACCCATTTCCACTTTTTTACTATATGGAATTCAAGCCCCAGGAAATGATTGGAGAGTTTGTCACTTCCGCTCAACGCATTTTGACGGTGAGCAAGAAGCCCGATACCCCCCAGTATATTACCATGCTCCGCATCACCGCGCTGGGATTAGTCGTGTTAGGCGTACTAGGCTTCGTGGTCGAGCTCATTAATTTCATCGTACGCACCTCGTTGTGAGGCCCCCATCCCTTCCTTTTTAAGGATTTGCCGTCCATTTTACTCTATCAAACGTTACTTGGGTACACGCTGAGGAAAAAAACATGATTTACACCATCCGCACGGCCACTGGACAAGAATCATTAGTCGCTGACATTTTGGCAGCGAAAGCCGTGAAAGAAGGATTGGAAATTTATTCCATCACCGTCATGCCCGGGTTGAAAGGCTATGTCATGGTCGAAGCCAATGACGAAAACACGGTTCAACGCGGAATTGTGGGAAACAATTTAGTGAAAGGACGCGGCGTGGTTTCCGGACAAGTTAAGATCGAAGAACTCACGGGTGTTTTGTCCAACAAGCCATTGATGGATAGTATTAAGCCCGACCAAAAAGTCGAACTTATTTCAGGCCCCTTCAAAGGAGAAAAAGCCCGTGTTATTCGTGTGAATGACAACAAGGAAGAAGTCACCGTGGAATTGCTCGAAGCAACCGTTAAAATTCCTGTGACGATTAAAGCGGAACACATCCGCGTGATCAAGGAATAATTCACAGTTACGCAAATAGCTTCTAGGAGAAAAAAAATATGCCCGAAATCAAACTCATGGTGGATGGTGGTAAAGCCACTCCTGCACCTCCATTAGGACCTGCACTCGCTCCCTTAGGATTGAATGTGGGAAAAATTGTCCAAGAAATAAATGACGCCACCAAGGCCTTTGCGGGAATGAAAGTCCCCGTAGTAGTAGACGTGGACAAGTCGAAGAATTACACCATTACAGTGGGAAGTCCTCCGACGAGTGCCATTATTACGAAAGAAGCTAAGGCCGACAAGGGTGCTGGAAACCCCAAGACGGAAGTCAAAGGAAATCTTACTTTTGACCAGGTCAAAAAGATTGCGGAAATGAAAATGGGTAAATTGAACTCATACACGTTGCGCAGCGCGTGCCGAGAAATTATTGGAACGTGCAACTCGATGGGAATCACCATTGATGGAAAGCACGCCAAGCAAGCCCAAATGGACTTTAAAGACGGAAAATACGACGCCCAACTCAAGTAGGGCGCGTATTTTCCCCTCATTTTTTCACTTTTTTTTAATCAACGAGAGTCCTTCGAATTGGGCCAACCAGAGGTTCGATTTATAATAGTTGCCTATCGAAAATAGTCTACTTTCTCATTCTACCCAGAATGGAAAGCCGCCAACCACTCGAGAGTGGGAGGTTTTTCAGTATGGAAAAAAATCAAGTGTTAAGTGCACTCTCAACTCTTCGCCAGACGGCCGAAAAACGAAAGTTCAAGCAAACCATTGACTTGACGATTAACTTCAAGAATATTGATTTCAAAAAAGCCGAAAACCAAGTCGATGTTGACGTGGCATTGCCCAACCCGGTTGGAAAGGGCGATGGAAAAGTGGCCTTATTTGTGCGTGATAAAGAATTCGCATCTCAAGCTAAAGCCGTGGTTGACCGCGTGATTATGGAAGACGAAATCAAGTCCATCAACAAAAAACAACTCGCCGAAATGATGAACGAGTATGTGGGCTTCCTCTCGGAAGGACCCGTCATGTTAACCGTTGGAAAGTTTTTGGGACAAACGCTCGCTCCCAAAAATCGCATGCCTAAGCCCGTGTCGCACGACTTGAAACAAGTCCAAGCCCAGGTTGCGCGTTTGCGAAGCGTGGTGAAAGTGTCCAACAAGAAAGGAAAATACATGCCCCTTGTCCACGTTTCTGTAGGTAAAGAGGAAATGGACGATGATAAAATCGCTGAAAACACGCTTGCCGTGTA
>CAZKAN010000046.1:0-6198 GCA_964550925.1 uncultured archaeon
GTACGCATCTTTGACGGATACAAATTTTTCCGCAACACGAATGTCCGTCAAAATATTCGGCCGTAAGAGGGCGCGGATTTTGCTTTCGATGACGCCATTTTTTCCCGCGACGACGAATACGTCTCCCACGCTCAATTTTCCATCATAGAGAATAACGTCAATCGTTGTTCCGAGTCCTTTTTCGTCGCGAACTTCTAAGCAGGTTCCTTTTCCCGCTCCATTCGTTTCAAGTTTGAGATTTTCTTCCAAAAATTTTTGAGCTAATCCTGCGAGAAAAACAAGCGTTTCGGGAATTCCTTCCCCTGTGCTTACGCAAACAGGTATGAGGGCAATTTCTTTTGTCGTATCGTGAATTCGGTCGAATCGTTCGCTTTGAAATCCTAATTCGTGGAGTTCTCCTAAAATCGTGTACACTCTTTCATCGAGTTTTTGCTGCACATACGCGGGTTGCGCGTTTACGTTTGCTAAAAAACTCCCGGGTTTGGTTTCATATCCGTCAATCAAATCGATTTTGTTGATGCACACTAAGAATGGGACTTTGTAATTTCGAAGAATGGTAATGGCTTCTTTGGTTTGAGCTTGCAATCCTTTTTGAGCGTCCACCATTAGCACGGCTAAATCAGCAATGCTTCCGCGTTCGCGCAAATTAGTAAATGCCTCGTGTCCGGGCGTGTCAATGAATAACAACCCTGGAATGGAGAGTTTGAATCCAAATTTTTGAACTAAGGGTCCAGCGATGTCTTTGATGGTTTGCACCGGGACTTCTGTCGCTCCAATATGTTGAGTAATATACCCTGCCTCTTTGGCCGCGACATTGGTTGAGCGTACTTTGTCCAAGAAGGATGTTTTTCCCGCGTCCACGTGTCCTAATACCGCGACAATGGGCGTGCGCATCTGGTTGAGCGTAGTAGACATTCGTTGTTCACTTTCCCGGAATAGAGTCCACAGCCAGAACAGGAGTCTAATCCTGCATGGGCCCAGCGGTGGGATATATCAAAACGGTCGCGAATCCTTTAAAAATAAGACCCGCATGGCAAAAGAAGGGGTTTTTCCCGTTATAACGTGTTTTCATTGATTCGGCGCTGTTCTTTGGCAATGCGCGAGGCCACGGGTCCGAATTGTCCGTGGTATTTGTTGTCTTTCTTCTTGAAGTAGGGGGTTTCGGGGACTTTGCTCATGTGCATGAGGCATAGTTGGCAAATACGTTGATACGGGCGCAATAACAGGGGTTGGTTCCCAATGTTTTGCATTTCGAGGGTAATTTGTCCCTCAAAACCAGGGTCGATGAATCCCGCGGTAGCGTGAATGACTAATCCTAATCGTCCGAGGGAGGATCGCCCTTCGAGTCGGGCCACGAGTTCGACGGGCACTTTTACCGCTTCGAGGGTGGTTCCGAGCACAAACTCTCCCGGATGTAAAACGAATCCTTCTTTTTCATCCACTTGAACACGTCTCATGCGGGGAGGGGTTTTCTCGGATAAGTCAATGATGCGCATGGCATGATTGTCAAACAATAAGATTTCGGGCCCCAATCGCAAATCGAGGGAGGATGGTCCTAATTGTAATTCCAAGTCAATGGGGTGATTGTCCGTGGGAACGTAGATGTTTCCCTGCTGAATCAGCTCTTTGATTTCGCCATCGGATAGAATCATAGGTACATCACTTACAGCGTAAGGGCATTAAAATCTCTCGGAAACTTTTGGAAAAGTTTCATCAAAACCGGGTGATATTCAACTGCTCTCTAGGCAAATGTTATTTCAGTCCCGTACTCCCAAATCCCCCGCTTCCGCGCTGGGTTTCCGCTAATTCACTCACTTCCTCTACTGAAGTATAGGAAATGGGCTGGACTAATAATTGGGCAATCTTCTTGCCCTTTTCAATTGTGTAAGAAGCACTCCCAAAATTGCCAATGACGATTTGTAGCTCTCCGCGGTAACTTTCATCAATGACCCCGGCAAACGTGTGCAAGTGGAATTTGCTCGCTAACCCTGATTTATCCCAGACTAATCCCACGTGATTAGGAGGGAGTGCGAAGGCAATCCCCGTTTTGATTGTTTTCTTCTCATTGGGTTGCAAAACCACGGTTTCATCGGCGTAAATATCCAATCCCGCGTCCCCAGGATTGGCGTATTTGGGCAAGATGGCAGTAGGAGTGAGTTTTTTCACGCGGAGATGCATGAAAATAGACAGGAGTCTGGAGAAATATAAAGGTTGACAAAAAAAACAAGTTAAACGTGAAATTATTTCCCGAATGTGTGTTTTTCGTGAACCGTGTTGTAAGTACACAATTCTTTTTCACTAAACCACAAGGCGATTTCTTTTTTCGCATCGTCTTGGGATGAGGAAGCGTGAATCAGGTTCTTGATGACTTGATTGTTAGCATCCGCGTAAGCGTAACTTTGGTGAGAGAAGTCCCCGCGAATGGTCCCGGGTTGTGCGGCTTTTGATTCAGTAGAGCCCACCATTTTTCGTACGAGTTCGATGGCTTGGATTCCCTCTAAAACGAGGGCAATAACCGGCCCTTCTTGCAAAAAGTTCACGTTTTGTTCGAGGATTTTGGGTCCGCGTCGCACACCCACGTCCGCATAATGCGTCGTGGCATGTTCTCGGCTTGCTTGGACGAGTTTCATTCCAATGATTTTCAGCCCCACGTCTTCAAATCGTTGAATAATGCGTCCGGTGAGCGCGCGCTGTACGGCATCGGGTTTCAATAACACCAATGTTCGTTCCATCATCGCGCTCATCTCCGTTTTGCGTTATTCTTTCACGTTATCTTTTGCTTTTTGGGCGTGTTCACGGATAGATAAGTTGGATGCTTTTGTTTTAGCAAACTCTTTCGTCCAGCGTGTCTTGCGTGATTGTCGTTCTAAGTGAATCATGTTGTGTTCGCATTTTCGAGAACAAAAGTTGTAAACTTGTCCGGTCTTTCGTACGAACAAGAGTCCTGTTCCTCGAGGAATGTTTTTTCCGCAAAATGAACAATCCATTTTTCATTCCCCCAATTAGTGGGCGCGAATTTCTTTGGCTTCGCGCTCCGTGTTTAGTAAGATGAGTTTGTCTCCGACTCTCAACAAGCCTTTGACGTTGCGTCGTTTCACGCGTCCTTTTTCAGGACCATCGAGTATTCGGCAGAGTACTTGGGAGATTTCTCCATGTACACCTGTTCGTTTAACGACTTCAACGACTTCAGCAGGGGTTCCGGTTTCAGCCATAGTGTTTCACCACGTTTTCTCGTTTATTATTTTCCCAACGCTTGAACTTTTTTGACGATTTGTTCGAGGTTTTGTTGAGAGTCACCGGCTTCAACGACCGCAATGGCAGCCGCTCCGACACCGATTCCGATGGCGTTTCCTAAGTCTTTGCGCGTATCCACGAATGTAAAGGGGACTTTCTTTTCCTTGCATAACAAGGGGATGTGCATGATTAATTCTGCCGGAGAAACATCTTTCGCGAGGAAAACAAGCTTCGCGGTGTCTCGTTCAATGGCTTTGGTGACTTCGTTCACACCAATGCGGTATTTTCCTTTCTTTTTGACCAATTCTTGTAAGAATTCGGCTTGTTTTTCTTTGAGTTCGGCAGGAACTTCAAAATGGTCTTTAGACATGTTTTTTTCACCTCGCCCTCGTTAAGAGGGTTCATCGGGCCTTTTTGGCCTTGTATACGTGAAAACCCCTGGGAAGGGATTATAAAGCAACCCCGTGGGGGCGGAAAAATAGATCTGGTAATGGACTGTGGGAAATAGCCAAAATAGTCCTTTTTTCAGGGTTTTTGGGCAAAGGAAAGGAGGCGTTGAGCGAGAATGCGCCGCAAGTCCACTGTTTTGACTTTCACACTTTCGGTTACAAGCCCAATATTGAATTCCGCCCATTCGTGGTCGAACACGCTTTCATCAACGTATGTTGGGAGCGGAGGGTCAAAACCGAATGGGGGAACGCTTCCCACTTCACAACCCGTTGCGCGCAACACTTTTTCTTTGCTCGCGAGTTTTATTTTTTTGAAACGTATAAGTGAAGCGAGTTTTTCTAAATCAAGTTTCAGGTCCGCCGCCAATAGTGCGACAATGATTCCGCGCTCGGTTTCACACACGAGGGATTTGACTCCGTTATGCAGTTCACCATGTCGTACGCGCATGGCTTGTTCGGACGTGTACACGGGTTCGTGAACAAGGTGTTCGAATGGAATATTCATTTCACGAAACGTCGATAGGATGCGGTCACGCTCAACGAGGCTCATGCAAGTATAGTACAAAGACTATTTTTTAATTCCCGCGAATAAAATTAGGATGCGCTTGCTTTTTTGTGTGCGCGTTTAATATTTTCCAAGTCTTCGCGGAGTTTTTTGTCCGAGGAGAAGATTTGTTTGGCTAATTTACCATTCAAATCCACTAATTCATTGTGTTTTTCTTCCAATGATGTCAAACAGCGCGTGAGTTGCTGATTAGAATAACGTATCAAGTACACGGCAACCAGCATAGACATGACAAAGAATCCTACCGACACAATGATTTCAGCAAAAGGCATACGTTAACACGCTCACTCCTTGGCGGTGACCGCTTGGACAACGGTCTTGTCGCTGGATTTACTTTTGCGCATTCCATCGAGTTCTTTTCGAAAGCTGTCTTCGTTCATGATCACTGTTTTAGTCAAACGTGCGTTGAGTTTCATGAGTTCCAAGTTCTTGTCTCTCAATCCGGAAATACTTTTCATGAGCTGTTGGTTGGAATAGCGTATGAGATACACCGCTATGACCATTTGCACGACAAATAGTGCCACCGTTACTAGGAGTTCAGTCGACATCATGCTTGGACTCACCTTGCACCAATCCAATTAACCGGTCTATTAAAGGCTTACGCTTGATTTTCTCGCGATCCGGGGCTAAAATATAGCATTTTTGCACACCAATAAGGTTGGACAACCACGGCAAGGACGCGGGAACGATGACAACTCCTCCGCGTTTTCCTCGTTCATGTTTTTCGCGGTCGAGGAGCCAATACAATAGCCAGGCAAACAACGCAAGCAAGAGTCCTGCACCGATGTATAGGAGCAGGTTGAGTCCTTCACGCGAGAGCAAGGGAGATTGTTGTTCCAATGAATCAACGAGTGCGGCAAGTCGGGTGATGCGTCCCGATAAATCAATGAGTTCCTTGTTGAGTGTTTCAAATTGTCCCGAGAGGAGCAATGCTTTGGCTCGTGCTAAATCCGTTTTGATATCTAAGAGAGTAAGTTGTGCGTCTTTGACATCGAATCCGCGGTCTTCTAAACTAGTTAGTTTTTCGTCGAGTTGGTCAATGCGCAATTCTAAATCTTGTATTAGTTGTGCGTAATAATCACTCGGCGACGATACCGTGAATACAATGGTTTGCGTTTGAGTCACGTTGTACGCGCGCACGTTTACAACGAGTTGGTGCAAGCCAAAGGGTGCATTGATGGGAATGAATGGGGCGAAGGGCAGTGATGCCGTTTCATTGAGACCCAGTTCCGTGGTATATGTTGAGCGAATGTATTCTTCCCCATTCGGATTGAGAATATACCATTCAATTTCGATGTTTTTTTCTTCAAAGTCACCATTGTTGAGCAAATTTATTGTGAATGGGAAGCTCAACCCCACGGCTGTTTTGTCGGACGCGGGAACCGTGTCGAACGTAAGGGAGTGTGCTCCTAGCACGGGATAGATTTTGGTGTATGTATCGTATTTGGAAATCGTGTCTTTCTTGAATAATTCGGCGACAAGGGAATAATTTCCCGTTTCTAATGGAGTAAACGCAGAATCCAGCGTCACGGTGGTAATCGAATAGGGTCCCACTGCCAGAATATCTTTTTCTCCTGAAGCAACAAGTCCGGAGGGCGTGGTGAGAGTGTATGCGAGCGTGTAATCAATGATTCCCGCTCCGAGATTTTGTACCGTAGCAGTCATTTTGGATGGGGCATTCTTTCCTAATTGAGGGTCAAAATCAATGGAAATGATTTGCGCACGCTTTCCTCCGCCGCCGCCCGCACCGCCGCCGCCACCGCCACTGCCGCTTCCGCCACTACTTCCGGAACCAGTGCTTCCCCCAGATCCGGTGCCTGTGTTGGTGTCGTGAATGGTGAACGTTCCCTGCGCGTTATAGTCCATGAGACTTCCGCACGTGAAGAGTGTTGAAACCGTGTACACGCCCGCGGGGGATGGTCCAAAAAATGCTTTGACGAATTCTCCATT
>CAZKAN010000047.1:0-6177 GCA_964550925.1 uncultured archaeon
GCCGCGGAGAATAGGAATCCCACATCTTGGGTTACGCTCTGCGAGAATAATTGTTCCATTTCTTTGGCGAGGACAGGTTCATGTTTCGCGTCAAATAATTGGTTGGCTTCCGGAACCATGATGAGTGTTTTCACGCGACCTGAAACGCCTTTGCGCGTGTACATTTCATACACGCCCTTCAACACGGTGTACACGAGCAAGTTGCGCAATTTAGGGGGCGTGTTGCGCAAGCGTAATACGCCAATTCTTCCAATGGATTGGAACCATGCTTTGGAAATTTCTTCCGTGGGGTTGATTCCATTGAACATGTTGGGGAATGTTTGGTCGAGCAGTGTAAACAAACGTATGAGTGAGGCAATCGTGAATGGGGTGAGGTTTTCATTCGGGGGGAGTTGGCGCAATAATCCTTTGGCTTCATCGATGGAACTCACTTTGTGTTCGCGCAGGAAGCGAATGAGATTAACTCCCAATTCGTGCGTGGAAATTCCGAGTATTTCGCACAAACTCTCGGGGTGTATCATTGATAATTCGAGTTTGAGGTTTTCTCCCGGCAAGAATTCTTTGAGGGGAAATCCCACGGGGTCTCCTTCAATTTTTTGTTCTTTCAATAGGGTTGAGCTCGGGTTGGGGGAGCGCATGCACGAGTATTCGTTTTCCCAATCCACGATAACAAGGGGAATGTTCGAGAATAATGCTCCTTCCGCGATGACTTGTAACACGTGTTTGCGATGCTCGATGCGTCCGTTGAAAATCGTTGAGCGTTTGAAGAAGACAATAGGTTCCTTGACCATGAGTCCATTGGTTGTTGTTCCGAGTACGAATTCTCCGGGGAGCGCCCCCATATGTTGTGCCGCTGAATTGTCGGATGGTTTTCCCGTGTTGCTTGATTCCGTGCCGTGAGCGTTTGTGGCGAGGATAGGCATGAGGATGGGCATCGCGAAAAATGCTTCACTCACAACGGGTGGAAACTCATTCATGGTTTTGAGTTGCACGTCGTACGCGCGCCCCACTTCAACTAATAATGAGTGGCTCACTTCCATTTTTTTGAGGAGAATGTCCGTTTGTTCCAGCACGATGCTTTCTTCCCACACTAATGACACGGGCGCGGACCCCAACAAGAGAAATGTATGCGTCTCATCGAGCAAGTGTTTCGTGACCACGATGACTTCTCGGGGAAGTGTTTGAATGAACCCATTCACATCTCCCGTTGCCACGAGGGGTTGATAGAATTCACTCACACACTCAGAAATGACTCCATTTTCGTTTCGCAACACTTGAACGTAAATCATTTTCTGAGGATTCGTGTATATTTCTAATTCGTAGTTTTGCAACTCACCCTTCATGAGCAGTGTCCACGGTCCCTGGGCTATTTTGAATAATGGCATACGTTTTACGAGTCGCGAGCACATGCTCGGGTTTTTATAGCACCCCTTGCTCGTATATAAAACCGCTTTTGGGGTTGTTATGGTTAATGAGGAGATGGTGCTCAACACCATTCAGAAGATGCGCGACGCCGGGTTGTCGGATGCGATTATTTCATCCACCCTCGCGGACTTGGGGTTGACTCCGAATCAAGTGCAGGGTTTTCTTTCCGGAAACGTGAGTAAAGCAAGCGCGACACCAGCCACTGCGCTCGCGCGCTCAACCATTCAATCCAACAATCCTCGCGCATTAGAACATGAGGAATTGGCCACCCGCACGAGTGAGAAGATTTTGTCCCAATTAGATGAGAGAGAGGCGTTAGACAGTGATGTGGATGATTTGAAAGACACGATTACACACGTGGCATTGGAACAGCACGGGGAACAATTGAAGGACACACACAACGCGGTCATGGAGTTGCATGACAAGTTTGATTCTACAGCGTTGGACACGCTTAGTAATCGCGTCATGAACATGAATGCACGCATGGAACAATTGAGTCGAGACGTGGTGGAGATTAAGTCCATGAGCATGGCATTGCAATCATTGCTGCAAAAAATATTGGAAGCAAATCAACAATTATTGTTTGAGATGAAGAGCAAGAAGTGAAGCGATGTCCACCGGCAGGCGATTCTCCAAAGGAACAATGATTCGCGTGTGGCGCACGACGCTGAGTCAACGCCTCAAAAATGGCCCCCAAATTGACCACCAAAAAAAAGTCTACGAAGGCCCTGAACGTCGCGCGAAATCAGATCGGAGAAAAGGATTGAACACCCAATTAGCGAGAATAGATAGAATGTGGGAGGAAATGCGCTCACCAAAAGACGGTAACGCAGTAGAATCGGCAGTCGCACGATTGGAGTTGAACTATTTAGGGCGCGGCCGGAGAAAAAACAGTGGTTTTCGTGTGATAAGATCAGGAGATATAGGGAATACCATTTCTGGACAACTGCATAATACATCTTTAATGATGGCTGGCCAAATTGAATCAGGCATCAAGAGTGCAATGCAAAAAGGAGTATCGCGCACGGCTGTCGTTCATCAGTTGATAATTGTCAATTCTTCCCGAGCAATAATCAATAGACGCGGCACATTTATTGGTTTTGTCTGCGCTAAGGAGAGCGTAAAAGACAACGTTACAATAGTAGTATACAATCCCATCACAACGAAATTTCTTTGGGCCTCCACCCGGCGAACCAAACTGACTCGTCGAGAACCAGAACGCAACATCACAATAGAAGCATGGTCGCCGCCAGTTGATTATGATAAAAATAATTATTTTTTGTGATAAAAAAAATCACTTGCTAAATATTTTCCCAAAACTATCCAGTACTTTGTTGGCAATATCACTCAATAATAATCCGGGGTTTTTTTCTTTGATTTTCCACGTGAAATTATCCGCATCCTTGTGTGATTTGGCTTTTCCGGGAACCAAGTTTTCGATTAGTTTGTCCGTGCCTGCTTTTCCCACTGAATCATAGAATTTGGCGGGATATTTTCCCGTGAGTTTTTCGACTTCACTCATTTCTCCCGTGTACACTGCTTTGGCCTTCGTATACGTGGAATGCACCCCCCTCCGCGTGGCGCGCGCTGCGAAGGCGAATGAGTAAAGGAGCAATGTCAACGCCGCGAGGATGACCCAGAATACTTGTTTCGTGTTGACGAGTACAATTACAACAATGAGTAAGATGACGAGTGTCGAGGCTTTCATTTAGTAGCCCCCCATTCCACCCATGCCTCCGCCGCCTCCGCCTCCTAATCCTTGGAGTGCGGCCATCATTTCGGGACTCATTCCTTCGGGTTGTTCTTCCGAGGGTTTGACTCCCACAAAATAGGCTAAGAGGACTAATCCTATCGCAATGTAGAGCATTTCTCCCTGCAAGTCGCTTCCTAACACGACGAATACGACACCCGTTACCAGAGTAAGGAGTATTCCGGAGAGGGAACGCAAACTAATGAGTAAGAAAATGAGTATCGCGAGGGCAGCCCATAATATTTGGTATTGCACCGCGAACGCGAGCATGAATATTGCCACTAAATACGTGAACGTGTCCATGTTTTTTCCCCGTTTTCGTGTTACTTATCAAATGCTCCTACTTTTGCAAAAATATCCTTACCAAATGTCGCGAATGCCCATAACGCAACGAGTAACCACACTAAATCGGGAAATTGATAGAATGTCAAGAACATGATGATGATTGCAGTCACCAGTGCGAGCTTGGCGCTCCCCACATTTCCTTTGGCCCAATTGTATATCCAAATGAAGATGAAGATGGATATGGCTAAGTGAATGTTATCCCCTAACGCATCATACAGCATCATACGTATTTCGAGCCAGAACCCCTATTTAATGACCCCTCGTCCAGGGTATGAAAACGCACAAAGCGGGTTTATTGGTCGTATACGCGTCCACGTATCTTTTGCTGGTGCCTAAACCACGCCTCCGTGACAAGGGATTGTCCCGTGGGAGTTGGATATTTTCCCGTGAGGCAGGCCGTGCAAAGTTGTGGCGCATCCACGCGGAGGGCACGGTATAATCCATCCATGGTTTGATACTGCAGCGAGTCGGCTCCTAGTTCTTTCGCAATGTGTCCCATTTCTTCCTCGTTGAGCGTCACATTTTCGCGCGCGGATTCTTGAGCCGCGTGTTTGGCCGCGATGAGCTCGTTAAACGTGGTCATGTCAATCCCATAAAAGCACGGGTTGAGGATGGGTGGACACGATATTCGCGCGTGAACACTCAGCACGTGTCCTTCTTCCTTGAGTTTGGTGACTAATTCACGCATCGTGCTCCCGCGCACAATGGAATCTTCTACTAGAATCACGTTTTTTCCTTCAATCGCACTCTTGTTGATGGTGAATTTTTCTTTGACTTTGTCCTGCCACTTTCCCCCTTCAATGAATGTTCTCCCCACGTATCGGTTACGTAACAGTCCTTCTTTCGCAGGCAATTTGAGCGTGTACGCGTACCCGTCCGCGGCCGGTTTGCTCGTATCTGGAACGTTGACCACGACAAAATCACTTGGATTCGTGGTTAGTTTTTCGGCGCGCGCGAGTTCTTCTCCTAATCGCCATCGTGCTTCATACACGTTACTGTTTTGGATGGTGCTTCCCGCAGAGGCAAAGTACACCCATTCAAACATGCAGTGGGAAACTTTCTGCGTGGAGGGGGCGAAGCGTGAATGTACGAGTTTGTTTTGGCTGAGTTTAATGAGTTCTCCCGCGCGCAAATCGGTTACGCCACTTTTGACAAAGGGATGTAATGCCACACTTTCACTCGCCGCGAGGAAAAAATCCGGTGTGTCTACGTAAACAAGGGGTTTGAACCCGTGTTTGTCGCGCATCACGCATAATTCACCATGCGCGTTCACGTAGACAATGGAATACGCTCCATCGGCGCGTTCCGCCACATGAGTAAACATGTTTTCTAACGTGTTCGGTGTTTCTGTTCCTGTGTGGTGCGCGAGTAAGTGCATCAGCACTTCCGTATCCGTGTTCGTGCGAAAATGATACTGGTTTTCTTTCAACTCGTTTCGTATTTCAGGAGCGTTAGCAATGTTTCCATTAAACGCAAACGAGAACCATTTCCATAACCTCGAATGTATGCGTTCAAAGGGCTGTGCCACGTCGCAGGATTCGCTTCCACTAGTGGCATAGCGAACGTGTCCGATGCCAATTTTTCCCGCGTACTCGTTCATTAACTTGGTCGCGTTTTCTTCGTCGCTTAATTGGAATACTTCATTCACTAATCCGTTGGCCTTGTGCGTGCGTAACAATTCAGGATGAGTGTCATCATAAATGGTGAATCCCGCCGATAATTGTCCACGGTGTTGGAGTTGGAGCAGCATTTTTTGCAAAAAATAGAGCGCGCCTCCTTTAGGGTAATGAGAGAGGTCTTTTTTCAGGTACACCGCGGCAATCCCGCATTCTTCGCGGGGGGATTCGGTTATGCCAAAAGGAGTCATTTTCCATAATAGGAAAATGTCATTCTTAATGCTTGGTACTCGATTGAAAAAATACTAAAAAAAATAGATAGAGAAACGAGAAAATCACGAGTGATTATTCTCGTCCACCGACTAATCCCGCGGCTTCTTCTAATCGGTTGCGTCGTCCGCGGAATTCTCTGCGTTTGCGTTTTTGTCCTTGGTCCTCGGATTCTCCGTCTTTCAAGGGGTATTCAAACTCTTCAATGGTTTTGGGAAACGCTTCGTCATTGGGAATGTTTCCGCTGGCCTTCAAGTATTCTTTGGCGAGCAACCAGTAAACGAGGGCTAAAGACTTGCGTCCCTTGTTGTTGATGGGGATGGCAATGTCAATGTTTGCGAGTGAATTGTTCGTGGAGGCGAGTGCAACAACGACGGCTTTCGCTCGTGCCGCTTCCGCAATGGCTTGAGCATCGGACTCGGGTTCGGTGATGATAACCACTTGGGGTTGGATGAATTCTTTTCCTTGTGGATTAGTGAATGTTCCCGGAACAAACCTTCCGGTGAGTGCTTGAGCTCCAATCGCTTTGGCGAATTCTTCCGCGGGTGTTTTTCCATACACTTTGCGTGAAACAATCACAATTTTTTTGGGCGAGTATTTGGACAAGAATACTCCGACTTGCTTCACTCGTTCGTCGATGACTTGGACGTCTAACACTTTCAATCCGTCTTTGCGCTGTTTGTAGATGTATCGTAACATGTCTCCTGATTTGAAACGGGTGCCAATGTGCGCTCCCGTCGTGAGATATTTTTCGATTACCGGATTGGTGGC
>CAZKAN010000048.1:0-6003 GCA_964550925.1 uncultured archaeon
AACGACAGACCTTTTGCAAGCATCATAACTTCAAAATCAAAGGCAAAACCATTCCTCAAATTAATGCAATGTCTCGTGATACCATACAAGAGTTGTTAGGCGTCACCTTAGGTCCTTCGCGCTTGAAGTGTGCCATGTTATCCTTAGACACGGTCAAGAATGCGTGTCAAATTTATCAAAAATATCACGCAGGGGGAAAAAATCATGGCGGACATTGAGATACGTGACTTACACGTGGAGGTGGGGGAGAAGTCTTCGCGCAAGGAAATTCTTTCCGGGGTTTCATTAGACATTAATCAAGGAGACATTGTCGCACTCATGGGGCCGAATGGGAGTGGAAAATCCACACTTGCGTACGTATTAGCGGGCCACCCAAGTTATCACGTCACCAAAGGAAGTGTTCGTTTTCATGGAAAAGATTTGCTGGCAATGAAGCCTCACGAGCGTTCGCGCGCGGGTCTCTTTCTCTCATTCCAATACCCGGCGGAAGTTTCCGGTGTTACCGTGTCTAATTTTCTCCGCACCGCGATGAATGCTCGCCTCTCAACGCCGGTCAAAATTGCTGATTTCGCAAAATTGTTGAAAGAAAAAATGTCCTTGTTGAAAGTCGACCAGAAACTCGTGAATCGTTACTTGAATGAGGGTTTTTCCGGCGGAGAAAAGAAGCGTTGCGAGATTCTCCAATTAGCCATGCTCCAACCTCAATTCGCGGTGTTGGATGAAACCGATTCCGGAACAGACGTGGACGCGTTAAAAGTATTAGGGGAAGGAATCTCCACCATCGCACGCTCAACTAAGATGGGTGTACTCTTGATCACGCACTACAATCGTATTCTCCATTACGTCAAACCTTCCCGCGTGCACATTTTAGTCAATGGAAAAATTGTCAAATCAGGCGGCTTTGAATTAGCCGAGCACATTGAGAAGCACGGCTTTGATTCATTCATGAACATGGAGGTGTCCGCATGAAGCCCACCGAAAAACCCCCGCTGGTCGAATCCATTACCCCACTCTCAACCAGGGGGGCAGTCAATACGATTGTCACGGAAGCGCAGGTGCGCGAAGTCTTGAAGCAAGTTGAAGACCCTGAGTTGCACATGGACATTATCACGCTGGAACTGGTTTATGGTGTTCAAATCGTCAAGGGAAATGTTTCTGTTACCATGACCCTCACCACGCCGGCCTGTCCGTATGGCCCCATGCTCATTGAAATGGTCAAGTTGGCCGTTCGTAAAATTCCCGGCGTTGAAACGGTGGACGTGAAAGTTACCTTTGACCCGGTCTGGCAGCCCTCGGAAGATTTGAAAGCGATGATGGGTTTGTTGTAGTTGGGTTTTGATTAAACTTCATGGCAAACCAAACGGTTTGTCATGCCAGCAAACAATTGTTTGCTTGGTTCTCAAAAGTTTATTTTATTGAATAAACTCCACTGCCACTTGCAGGAATAAAAATAACACGTACATGCTCAGGAAAATAATTCCCTGCACGCGTCCCACGCCGCCATGTTTGATGAAGTAATACACGAGCATGGAGTTGGCCATCACAATAAACGCTACAGGCAAAATGAATGGTGAAAAGGCAATCGCGTCTTTAGAGAATGCAAACACGCTCCCTAATACTAGTGTCAAGTTCATCACGCTGCTTCCGAGTATTTCTCCGATGGCTAACGCGACTTGTCCCCTTCTCACCGCAGTAAAATTAATGATGAGTTCAGGCAGCGTTGTTCCAAATGACACGAGTGTTAAACCAATGATTCCCTCTCCAATGCCTACTTGTTGTGCAATTCGTATGGCCGCGTCCACTAAGTAATGCGAGCTCACTAATACGCCTAACACGCCTATCGCAAATGCCACAATGACTTTTCCCACATCCTTTTGTCGAACAATTCCGTCTTTGGGCGCGGGTAGTTTTTCTTTCATGACAAAAAATACGTAAAACAAAAACACGCTCAACAAGACTAATCCTTCTCCCGTGTGTGCGGTCGCGTTTACTAAGAGTGTGAGTGGAATGAGCGAAATCAACAAGAGCATTTCCGCGCTATCTAATACATGTCGTCGTGTAATTTTTACTTTTCTAAACGCGGTTGCCACTCCAATCACTAAGCAAATGTTCGCCACCGTGCTTCCCAACGCGTCTCCCACTCCCAGTGCGGGTTTTCCTGCCATCGCGGAAATCGTTCCAACCATCAAGTCGGGGAGGGAAACAAACACGGCTACCACGACAAATCCAAAGGCTAGTTTTGAAATTCCAAAATGGTCAGACAATCGTATACTCGAGTCAATCGTCCATCGGCTCGCTTGGACTAATACCAGTAGGGCTGCCCCAAAAATGAGATACTCCATCATGGCAAACCCTCCCTTCTTTTGTCGTTACTTTTTTTTCGTCAATCAGCAGAATTCACACTGGTGACTTTCTTTTTTTTCCTTCTTTTTGGTTTCTTTCTTCTCGGGCATGTGTCTTCCTCCCTCTTAAAACCTCAGATTGCTTGTTTTTAATCCTTATCCAGCTCACTTCCTGCCTGAGTCATTAACTCCCAAGGACGTGGTCTCATGGCAAAAACAATTGGTGAAGTATCCGTAGATGTGCACCGCAAAGTCGGTGGAAAACTGGGGACCTACAGTAAAGTTCCTGTCAAGACGTCCCGTGATTTATCCATTGCCTACACTCCCGGGGTAGCGCAAGTGAGCCTGGATGTTTTTAATCATCCTGAACAAGCATTCGATCTCACGCTCAAAAAAAACTCTCTTGCGGTGATTAGTGATGGTTCCAAAGTCTTGGGGTTGGGAAACTTGGGTGCATTGGGTGCCATTCCTGTCATGGAAGGAAAATGTGTTTTATTCAAAGAGTTGGGAGGCATAGACGCGTTTCCCATTTGCTTAGACACGCAGGATGAGAAAAAAATAATTGAAACCATTCGCCTCATTGCTCCCGTGTTTGGTGCCATTAATTTAGAAGATTTTGTCGCTCCCAAGTGTTTCCGCATTGAAGCCGCGCTACAAGATTTGGGCATTCCTGTTTTTCATGACGATCAACATGGTACTGCGATTGTCGTGTACGCGGGATTATTGAACGCGGCCAAAGTCGCAAACAAACCCTTCTCCTCCCTGCGCGTGTGCATTAATGGAGCAGGCGCGGCAGGAAATGCCATTGCTAAAATGCTCCTCGGAATAAATGTTCCTTCCGGTTTTTCGCGTGTAAAAGAAGTTATTTTGTGCGACACGAAAGGAACTATTTACGCGGGAAGAAAAGACATGGATTCCGAGAAAGCCTTTCTCGCTACGAAAACGAATCCGCGCAAATTGAAAGGAGAATTAAAAGACGCATTAGTCGACGTGGATGTGTTCATTGGTGTTTCCGTCGCGGGTGCACTAAAACCAGAATGGATTTCCTCCATGTCCCAAAAACCCATTATTTTTGCATTGGCCAATCCCACTCCTGAAATCATGCCGGATGTCGCCCAAAAAGCCGGTGCATTCGTCGTGGCAACTGGCCGGAGTGATTTTCCCAATCAAACGAACAACGCGCTCGCGTTCCCGGGTATTTTCCGCGGGGCCATGGATGCGCGTTCAACCAAAATAAGTGAGGGGATGCAGATGGCTGCGGCTCAAGCCCTCGCGGACATGGTTTCTTCTCCCACTCCCGAGAAGATTCTTCCCCCGTTATCCGATCGTACCGTCGCGTCGCGTATCGCGGCAGCGGTTAAGAAGCAGGCCGAAAAAGAAAACCTCTCCCGCACTAACTAGTGGGAGTATTTTCTTCTTCATGATGGTTTGCGTTCGCGTTTTCTTCCGCGAGGCGTATTCCTTTCTCAGTTAATATCAAAATGTTCGCTCTTCCTTTTTTTATTTTTTTGATTATTTTTTCACTTTCTAATTCACTCACCACGAGGGAAACTTTAGCCTCTCCTATTGTCACTTTTTCTCTCAATTCTTTTTGCGTTAATCGATTTCCCCCCCTCTTCAAGTGTTGAATCATTTCCCTCGCATACGTATCTAATTCAATTTTTTCTTCCGCCGCGGATTGGTTTTTTTCAGTATTCTCTTGTTGTGTATTTTTTTCATTTTCTTTTTCGTGTTCGTTTTTTTCGTTGTCATTTTTTTCCGTGTTATGTGTTTTTTTCTTGGCTCTCCAAACGTGTACGCGCGTGTTCACAATCGCATACCCTCCCACTCCCAACACGATTCCCAGTAACAACAGCCATATCACGGGTCCCGCGAGCAATTGGTCCCATATCGTGAGTGGTTTTTCTTCATTGGGCAATGGTTCATTCGGCACGTCTCCCAATTCGGGGAGCATAATCAAGTCAATCGTGTACGTCCCTCCTTCCACGATCGTGATTGGATTCTCGGCACGCTGTAACACGATTCCATTTTCCTGATATTCTGCCACAAGAGTGTACGTTCCTTCCCCCACGTCAAACGAATACGATCCATCCTTGCTCACTTTAGTTTGCGCAGGGGTGGTGTCAATCGTAATAATACTATTCTCTTTCACTTCCAGCGTTAATCCGTCGTACACTGTCCCGCTAATCATCGCTGCGTTCACGCTGGGAAAAAGAACTATTCCTGCGACCAGTAAAAATACTATTTTCAACGGATTATGCATGGTCTACCTTGCTTTTCATTCTTCATAAAGTATTATCCTATTCCCTGTAAAGAATGGTTAAAAACATCCGTTGCGCAAGTATTCGTATGAAATCCTCTTCCCTTGCCCTCGTACTCGGTTTTTTCCTCCTTTTTTCCTTTTCCGCGTGGGGACTCTCTAGGGAAACCACGACGCGTTTTGATTCCTCTACTTCCACAGCATACACCGTAGTTTCTCCCGTGGATGTTATTCCTGTTTCGGTTACCGTAAAAAAACCCCTGAAAGAAATCCAAGCCACGTATACGGTAGTAGAGTCTTCTCGTCAGCGTCAGCGTGAAAACTATGACACGTTGCGCTCACGCCTATTGAACGCTCCCGCGTCTGAAAAAGAATTGCTTCTCGCTCAACTCAGTCAGCAGCGTCAGCGCGTGTTGCTCTCCACCCTTAACTCGCTTACAGTCTTGTACCAGCGCACGGACTATGTTTTAGTTCAATTTGACGAAACCCTCTTGCGTTTGCGTTCCAAGTATTTGTCTCTCAAAGACAAGTCATCCATCCCTGATTTTAGTTCTCGCATGCGTACTCTTGAGTCTACTCAATCGTCTCTCCAAAATAAATCCGCTCAATTATCCGCGCGCTTAGCATCCGCCCCCACTTCAGTTTCGCTGGGGGATGATGTGGTTTCGCTCAAGAATGACTTATCTTCATTTATTCAGGAAACCAAGTCGTTTGTCAAAGACTATCGTTCCCTCGCGCGGGAAGTTATTGAGGCCAATTAATCGTTTTTTCTTTCTCGCAGGCGCAACCTATATAATTTGTTTTCACGATCTATTCATAGTATATGGCTTCTTCTCTGCGTGATGTGATTATTGTGGGTGGGGGTATTTCCGCTCATACCGCTGCAGTGTACACTGCTCGCGCGTCCCTCAAACCATTGATTATTACGGGGGAAAAGCTCGACCAATTATCCTACACTACAAGCGTGGAAAACTTTCCTGGTTTTCCAGACGGGGTTCAAGGTCCTGACTTAGTTGCCAATGCACGCAAGCAAGCCGAAAAATTTGGTGCTGAATACGTGAGTGGTCGCGTCACTAAAATAAAGAAAGTGTCCAAAGGGTACGAATTACAAACGAGTGAGAATCAATCGTTTACCGCTCGTACCATTATTTTATGCACGGGAGCAGACGCTCGCATGACGGGTATTCCCGGCGAGTGGGATTATTTCGGAAAGGGTGTTTCCACTTGCGCGGTGTGCGATGCGGCATTATACCGCAACAAAACCGCCGTGGTAGTGGGTGGCGGCGACTCTGCGATGGAAGAAAGTTTAGCATTGTACAAGTTTGCTAAAAAAATCTACATTGTCCACCGCCGCGACGAGTTCAAAGCGTCTAAGATTATGCAGGAGCGTGTGCTCGCGTT
>CAZKAN010000049.1:0-5902 GCA_964550925.1 uncultured archaeon
AAACGTACGAACAGAATCAATGTCCGCTTCTGCGTGAACACGAGCTAGTTTAACGTGGTCAATTCCGGAATTATTGGACAAAATCTTGGCAACATCTGTATTGGCAATAGAACCAATCACCTGGGGAAGTTGCCCGCTCACAGGGGATAGATTTCCAATATTGTGCTCCGAATACAGCCCATTCGTTTTGGGGGGAATATAGGGGGGGGTAACATCATTGGCTAAATCATCATTAGCAAACGGAATAGGATACGCTGGACTCAATATCTGCCCCACATCGTGACCATTGGAACTTTCTCCAGACAGATTACTAACGTATCCACCCGGGCCATTTTTACGCATCATTATTTTGACCTGGTGTCTGCGTCCATTGTTCCCATTCCACGCATACAAGCGGAACAAATGGGGACCGGGAGCAAAGGAAACATTACGACAAAATGCCTCTTCCCCGCCGGATTCCGTAAATTGCCACTGTTTCCAAACCGCACGATCCCAGCGCTCGCCGTCAATACTTACTACGAACGGCCAATCGACATCACCACTAATCGAGGAATAATCCGCATTCATGATACAGACATCAGTAACAAAAGGACTTCCATTCACAACGGTGGGAAAAAATAATACGGCCTCAAACAAGGCATTCGCATTGTTGTACACATCCTTCATCACATACCAATCATCATCATCCCCCCCGCGGGGATAATCGTTGATAATAGATGAGGAAATGGAAGAGTATTCCGCCCGCGTCCACTTGGGGCTCGACGTACTATTGTCTTTGTACAACGCATACTGACCATCCTCCACGGAAGAAACTTCACTTGACAAATCAACGTTAGGGGAATTAGTAAAATCATAATCCACGTCAACCGAATAATTGAATGAAATAGGCATGGTCGGATTTTGCAATTCAGGAGTGAGAACGGATGGAACCGTGTGGACAAACCCTCCTTGAATAGGCTGTGCAGAAACACGAGGATAATAGACATCATGAACGAAAGGGTTGCAATTATTCACTACTTCCGCGGAATCAGAACCATCACGCAAATCAAACACGTACTTGGACAAGCCCAAACATTGAGAAGATAGACCCCCTACTGGCTCGACAACAACATCAATGTTTTGAAGCAACGCAAAAGGAACCGCGGCCAATTGATTATCTAAACGCGCATACACATACAAGGGATACTGGCCCACCCCATCCGAAGGGTGGTATATGGTCAAATTAACATTCGCTCCATTCGCAGGAAGGGGATACGGATTGGATTCATTGATGAGAACGGATGGAAGATTAGGTTGCGGAGCAGGGCCCTTGGCATCCACCTTAATCACGTGAGAACCGCCCGGCACCGGAAAACCATTGGTATACAGCTTCAAGCTGCTCGGACAATTAGTGGTTCGCACTGTGATGGTCGAAGAACTCCCTTCTTCAAACACGAGAGGAGTAGACGCGGGAGTAATTGTCAAGCAACTAAAATCCTGTGACTGATTGAAAGAAACTAAATCCGTGAACGGAACACTCGCGACATGAGAAAAATACCCCGATGCCGAAGAAGTAATTTCAAGCGTGTTCCCAGCCGAATATGCGTTAATAGAAGCCGTGTACACGCCGGACGAAAAAGTAAAATCAATAACATTATCCAGTGGTTGTCCGGAAGCATCCTTAACCTGGCCTTTAACCAAAACACCTTGCGGAGCACCAGCCAAATTGCCCAATTGATCACGCACCACGACTTGAACAACTTGCGCGTGGCCCGGGACCAAATACACAGGGGAAACAGTCGCAAACAACGCTTTCGAAGGAGTGGTGAACACACGAATGGGGAAAGAAGGTGCGGGATTCGTGGTCGTGCCCGCAAGCGTGGGAGTGAGGGTGGCACAATAGGACGTATTATTCGCGGGAGGGCCACCACACGCGAGGCTGCTGCGCAAGGTGAACGTCCCCGTCGCGGTAGAATTATTGGGAAAACTTCCAATGGAAAGGGATGATGGATTAGGAGAGAGGGAGGGAACGTCCTTATTCAATTGCAACACGACACTTCCGGGACTGCTTCCGGAAGTGTTAGCGATGCGATAATCAATCGTGTAATCCACATCCTTCTCTATCACAATGGGATACCCTCCATTGATTTGAATAGGCGAAGTAAATGTTCCACCGGAAATCAAAAAGACAAATGAAAAATTACTCTGATTCAAGGGTTGACCAATCGTGTACGTTTCAAAATAAGATGTGGTGTTGGGAACCAAATCACTCACGGATTGGAAACGAATTTCTAATTTATCTGCGACAGGGGGAACCGGATTGGGCGTGGGGCGAATCTTAATGAAAACCACTAACTCATATGCGGAAACATTCACATCGCCTAATGAGTTCACCACGACCTTGGACAATGTGTTGGAGTCCACACTTCCACTGGGAGAAAATGGATTGCTCGGATTATTCGTCGTGAAAAAACCTAATCCTCCTTTCGCGGATTGACTACCTAAAATACTTCCCACGTCCAATGAAGCGTTGTGGGGATTGGTATCATCCGCATTCAGACGCACCACGGCTTTCATATTTTGTTGGGCGGCGGATGATTTAACGGTAAAATGGAATGCGTACAAACCGCCATTCGCGAGACTGTTCGCCAGCGCGGCGGAACCATTCGCACTAATCTGGTCGATTCGTGTAAGAACCATATCAGCTGCTTGCGCCGCATTGGTTAAACTCACTTCAATGTTAATCGTGTGCGTGTTGTTTTTCACCACGTCAAACGGAACGGAAATGAATGGCAAATAGGTTGACTTTTCGACTTTCACGTAAACTTGTTGACCCGTCGCCACACCCAATTGTATGAGTCCTTGCGCGTTCGTGGTTCCCTTGGCTTGCAGCGCATTATTGGAAACCGCATACACTGAAACGTTGGCATCCGCCACGAGAGAGTTTAACTCATCTTTCACAATGACTTTAACTAATGCATTCCCCAGGGTCATCACCACGGGAAGAGTGATGCTTTGCCCGATGTTTCCATTTACTTTGGAAGAATTTCCATCCGCCACATTATTGGAAACAGTTGCCTGGTATTCCCCCGCAGGCAAATTAGAAAAAACCGCTGCTCCTTGAGCGTCCGTTTTCTTCATTCCTAACGTGACGCCGTTCACATCCGGAGTGAAAATGCGCGCATCCGCATTGGAAATAGGCAAATTCACTTCATCCGTGGCTTTAACGGTTATTTTCAACGCATTGGGAATATTTCCATTCGTTCCCGGTGCGGCTAGGGGGTCAATGAGAATGGGAATAGGATTGGTTTGATCATCAGGCACAATCCCTGAATTATTCACCAATTCAATCACGTAATTAGCGTGAGAAACCACAATGGTATACGAGCCATTAAAATCGGCTAATAATTGAGAAACTGTTCCATTGGTGTCCGTGGTGTACGTGTCGTATTCAATCATTTTGCCCGCGGTGCTCTGCACGAACAACGAGACATCCGCCCCCGAAACAGGGAGTTGATTCAAACTGCTCAACACTTTCACGAACAATTTTTTCTTATTGCTCGACGCAGTTAATGTAACGGTTTGAGAAACCGTTTCCCCAGCATTGACTTGGAACGCATCCGAAGTAAATTGTTTGAATCCTGATTTGGTGACCACAATCACATGTTGTCCCGGAGACACATTGTCCAACAACCCAAAACCATTCGGGTCGGAGAGGGTTTGAGAAACTAAAACATTTGAACCAGCAGCAGGAACTTTGTACAATTTGATTTGCGCCTGATCCACTAACGCAGCGTTAGGACCCTTAACAATCACTTCAACCGTTCCTCCTGTTGGAAGCGTGGGCTCGGGACCAAAACTTGCCGCGTTTTGCAACGTGACAATGGTCGAATCATTCGTAATGGGAACCGTTTTGGAAACAAAACCATCCGCACGAATGGTGGCACTCAAACCCGAACAATTTCCCGGTTGTAAAAACGAAACATTTCCACTCGATGAAGACTGGTCTGCCGGAGGAGTGCCGGATTGACACGCGAAGGAAAGAGAAATAGACACGGGAGTAAGCACACCCAACACGTTGCCGGATGCGTCTTTGATTAACAACGCGCGCTGCTTTGCGGGAGAAACCAATTGTTTGAGCGTAAACGTGGAGGATTTTCCTTTCACCACATCAACGGGTTGAAACACGGACTCATACCCATCCTTAATCGCACGCAAATCATACTTTCCTGTGTTCACGTTCAAAGTAATTTTTCCCCCCGAAGCAGTAGTCGAAGTGTCCACCACTTCCCCATCTTTTTCCAGGGAAACAATCACTCCCGATACGCCGCTCCCGGCCGCATCCACGAAAGTAGCTTTCCATTCTACTTTCTCACCGAATGAAAAGCCGCTCAACGCGGTAAACAAACCAAAACCCAGCAACGCAATAATGACTGCGAGAATAATCCCAAAACTCGGAAGGACTTTATCGACGGGATCGATCAACGAGTACACGGGGAGCTTCTTCTGAATAGCGTCCAACAAACCGTAATACCTGTCCTCCGCCGCAAAATAGAGGTCTTTGACCGCACTCAAGTCAATGGAAGAAAAAATATCCTGCCAACCCATATATGAAAAACCAGTTTTTCGGTATTTAAAAGAACCCACGCTCAACCAGGAAAAATGCCAACCAATAGGCAAATCAACTCCCGCTCAGGAGAAAAAATTCCAATTTTGCCTCAATAGTGGGCCAGCACTTTCTGCTTGGCCTCTTCTAAGGGACGAGCATTCACACCCAATTCACGGGAAAGGGACAACGCCAGTTCACGCTCAAAACCATGGTGTGTGAACACCTGCTTGGGTTGTGCTTCTTTCACATATTGTAAAAGTTGCTCATAATCCGCATGGTCGGACAATTGAAAATTACGGTCGAATGACTCTTTCCACGCCCAACCTGTACATTTTGCCGAAATCACGTGACGTTTAGCGGAAACACTAATCGCGTGCAACACGTGAGGAGTGCACAAACTCGGGGGAAGAATAAGCAACTCGGCATCCTTCAAATTATGATCAATTTTTTCATATTTTCCCAAGGAAGCACCGTGTTTTTCGGCAATAGAATTTTTTTCAAAAATACTCTCATGAACGAATGGAGTCATGTTTGAGTACTCATTCACAATCTTGGTAATCTCCTGCGCTTTTCCGGTGGCATAACCCGCTAACACGGGAAGCAAATTATTTTGTTGCGCGTCCTTCATCCACGCAGACATTTCCTCATACACGTGTTCACGTGTTGGAAAAGAAAATTGTTTCAAACCAAATGTACTCTCCACCACTAATATGTCACACGGCACAATCTCCGCGCCCTTTTGAATAATGGAGTCCTGCAACTTGAAATCGGTCGTGACACAAACGGTTTTTTCTCCCTCCACCACGATTTGCGAACTACCAATGATATGACCTGAATTCACGAGCGAAACTTTTTCACTTCCCGCATGCACAACCTTACGAAAATCCATCGTATGCGTACGCGCATTCTTGGGAATTTTTGTTTCAATCAACCCGTGCGTGGGAGTACTCATAAAATAGGGAAACTCGTTCTTCGCCCCAATCGAAACATGATCGGAATGCGCGTGCGAAACAAGCACGCGGTCCGCGGAAACCTTCTTGCGGTGAGGATCAATGAGTATCTTCTCCGACGCGTGGACAACGACCCCATTCTCATCATAGACGTGCATGAAAAAACAACTCTCAATAAGGCAGGGTAAGCACGTTTATGCGGAATAAAAACACCCTAGTAAACGAATCGCCAATGAGGAATCCATGGAAAAGAAGTCCTGCCGCAGCGGGGACATAACCCATAAATAGGCCTAACTCGTTGAACGTGGCATGACGGAAGCCCTTCTCTTGTTGGACCAGCTCCACGACGAGTTGTCCAAATTCA
>CAZKAN010000050.1:0-1336 GCA_964550925.1 uncultured archaeon
CAACGGCCCGCACGGGAATAACATTATGGCAGCGGAGTGGACCTACTTAGTGTCGTACGCGCCCGCACACATCCTCATCTCGATTGGACCCACTAAAACGACGGCAGAAAACATTCAGAAAACCAAAAAGTTTGGGGTCAGCATCGCCAGTGAAAAACAAAACGGGGTGGCGAGTGTTGCTGGAGGAAGTGCGGGAAGAGAATTTGACAAAATAGCCGCACTCAAGGAAATGGGCGTAACATTCAGCAAAGCCAAAAACATAGATGTGCTACTCGTCGAAGGATCATCCCTCATGGCCGAGTGTGAAGTCGTTGAAACCATTCAAGCGGGAGACAAAACACTCTTTTTAGGAAAAGTCCTCACCGCACACACCACGAGTGAAAAACCCCTCGCGTATCATCAAAACAAATACTGGAAAATGGACACGCTCATCGAAAAACCATCGGATGGGGAACGGGCTAAAATGAATACGATTATTCAAAAACATTCTAAAAAAAAGTAAAAGGTTAGGCGGCCATCTCCGCCAAGCCATTTTTCCACTCTTCGGCTAAAACAATTTCATTGGCCTTTCCGTGAGAAGAAATGTGAATAATTTTTCGCTCATGAAGTTTTCCCACAATGCGATGGGCCTTCAAGCGTGTCATATTAGGGAGCGCGGAAAGGTCAGACTGGTAACATTTTCCATTATTCTTCACGAGAAACAAAACACATTCCTTTTCCAGGGGAGTGAGAAACGAAAGTAATAACGCGGATTGATGATGGACTTTTTCTTCCGAGGCTTGCAACTCCTGCCCCAGCAAGTAAAATGACGCCGCACCAATGCCAATTCCTAACAAACCAATGAGGACCATAGCCTCAAAATGATAATGAACAAACAACCCCACTAAACCATTTTGGGCAGGAGTGAAATAGGAAATCGTCGTGAGCGTTAACACTCCTAAAAATAATACGGCGAAAAAAAGCCAAATAACCATCTTTTTACGCAGGGAAACCCGCGTTAGGAATGATTGTTTCATGTATTGAAACACTGTTCCAACAGTTTATATATATTGTTTCAACCCTTGAAACGTATGGTGAACCCATGAACAACGCGATTATCGTCGGAATATTACTCCTATTCATTGTGGGGGGATTTGCCCTCATCAATGGAACAGCCTATCGCAGTACGGCTAATCAAATCGAAAATGGAAAAGGCTCCCTCTATAATGGAACGGGAGAAATGCCCCCTATTATTGATGGAAAACAAGACGTGTACTTGCGCGCAACCAAATATGGAATATACAACCCCACCACGTTAAAAGTGAAAAAAGACATCCCCGTACGGATTCATTATTCC